>JAQVLJ010000030.1 GCA_028704215.1 Clostridia bacterium | reverse complement strand
AAATTGAAAATATCTTTGTTTTGTTATTGACATTAGTTTTTTTGTATGCTAAAATTATAAGTCAAATATTATTTAGGTTGAATAGGCAAACTAAATTTTTATATTAACAATTTAATACCTAAGGAGACTTTTTAATGAGTTCAACATCCCTAAAAATCAATAAAATAAAATTAGGTAGGGCTGAGAGATATAGTTTCGCAAAAACTCATATCCCACTTGAATTACCTAACTTGCTTGAAATTACAAAAAATTCGTACAAGCAGTTTCTAGAACAATATATTTGGGAAGTAATCAATGAATTCAATCCTATAATAGACTACTCTAACAAAGCAGAGTTGTCTTTTTTGAGTTATTCGATTGATTATACTCCAAAATATTCATGGTCAGAATGCAAACGCAGACAATCTAGTTACACTGTTCCTTTGAAAGTAAAGGTTCGTTTGCTTGTTAAAGAAACAGGTCAAGTTATTGATCAAGAAGTTTTTTTGGGCGATATTCCATATATGTCAAATGATGGCGGCTTTTTGTTTAATGGCGTAGAAAGAGTTGTAATTAGCCAGTTAGTAAAATCTCCTGGCGTATTTTTTGACGGCGATATGAACAAATATGGTCGTATGGATTATAATTCAGTTATTTCACCAATACATGGTATGTGGATAGCAACTGAACAAGTAGCGGGTGATACCATGCGTGTCATTCTTGAACGAAAACACAAATTATCACTAGGTGTATTCTTAAAATGCTTTGGTTATACAAATGAACAAATATTGAATATATTTGGTAACAATACTACAATCAAAAACACTCTTGACAAAGAAGTTTCTCTTACTCAAGAAGATGCCTTAATAGAATTTAGCAAACGTACAAAACCAGGCGAAATCCCAAGTGCAGAAGATAGTAAGAATTATATAAACTTGCTATTCTTTACACATCAATATTACAATTTGGGTAAAGTTGGAAGATATAAAATAAATAAAAAATTAAATCTTGCAATTCGTATTACAGATAAAATTAGCGCTGAAGATATAAAGATTGGCAAAGAAGTAATAGTAGCAAAGGGCGAAGTAATTTCTGAAGAAGTTGCTACAAAAATTCAAAATGCAGGCATTAACTCTGTTGATGTTATTTTTAAGGACAAAGTTTGTCGCGTAATTGGTAACAATAGAGTTGATTTGAAAGCATATGTTAATTGCAACCCTCGTGATTATGGTATCACTGAGTTGGTTTCTTTGCCTGTCTTACAAGAAATTCTTAAAGGAATTAAAACAAAAGAAGAAAAAATTGAAGCAATAAAAGCTAATGTAAAAAAATTGGAAAATTATCAATTAACATTAGATGATATTATTGGAACAATTAGTTATCATTTGAATTTAATCGATGGTTTTGGCAAACTTGATATTCGTGACCATTTGGCGAATAGACGTGTGTGCTGTTGCGGAGAATTACTAGCAGCAGAATTTAGAAAAGGTATGACAAAATTGCAAGTTCAAGTACGAGAAACTTTGCAAAGTAGTGATTTGACTAATATTACTCCTTCAAATGTTGTAAATGCTAGACATATAAACAAAGCATTAAAAGAATTTATGGCAACATCTCAGTTGTCTATATTGATGGAACAAACCAATCCTATTTGTTCTTTGACTCACAAACGTCGTTTGAGTGCAGTAGGTCCTGGTGGCGTTAAAAAAGAACGTGCGACAGCAGAAGTACGTGATATTAACCATACACATTATGGTAGAATTTGTGTCGTTGAAACACCAGAAGGCCAATCTATTGGTCTTATAACATCAATGGCTGCTTATGCTTCGTTGAACGAATATGGATTTATTGAAACACCTTATAGAGTTGTAGATCCTACTACTAGAAAAGTAACTGATCAAGTAGTATTTTTGATGGCTGACGATGACGAAGACAAATACATTGCACAAGCAACTGAGCCACTAACAACCGAAGGTACTTTTTTCAACAAACGTGTTGTATGCAGACATGAAGAAACTACAAAAGAAGTTGATGCTCATCTGATTGATTTGGTAGATTTGAGTCCACGTCAATTATTATCAATAGGCGCTTGTTTGGTGCCTTTTGTTGAAAACGATATGAGTAAACGTGCCTTGATGGGTGCGAATATGGAAAGGCAAGCCGTTCCTCTAATTAAAACAGAGGCTCCAATAGTTGGTACAGGCTTCGAATATTGCATTGCTCGTGATAGCGGTGTATTGATTTTGGCAGAAGGCGATGGCGTTGTAAAATATGTTAGCGCTGATTACATTACTGTTGAATATAAAGATGGCAACAAAGTAAACTATTATTTGGACAAATTTTTAAAAACAAACCAAAAAACTTGTATTAACCAAAAACCTATCGTAAAGACTGGCGAAGTAGTTAAAAAAGGTGATGTTTTGGCTGATGGCGCAGCAACTGATAATGGCGAATTAGCATTGGGAAAAAATGTCAGAGTTGCCTTTATGAATTGGGAAGGATACAATTTTGAAGACGCTATTTTGGTTAGTGACAGAATTGTTAGAGATGACGTATTTACATCTATTGACATCATCACCGAAGACGTAAAAGCACGTACAACAAAGTTGGGTGATGAAGAAATCACTCGTGATATTGCTGGCGTTGGTGAAGAAGCATTGAAAGACCTTGATGAAACTGGAATTATTCGTGTAGGTACGGAAGTCAAAGTCGGAGATATTTTGGTGGGAAAAGTTACTCCAAAAGGTGAAACTGAATTGACACCAGAAGAAAGATTGTTAAAAGCTATATTTGGTGAAAAAACCAAAGAAGTTCGAAATACTTCATTGAAAGTAAAACACGGTGAAGAAGGCGTAGTAGTAGGTATTGAAGTATTATCACGTAAAAACAAAGATGAACTTGATCCAGGTGTAACTCAAATGGTAAAAGTTTACATTGCACAAAAACGTAAATTGTGTGTTGGTGACAAACTGGCAGGACGTCATGGTAACAAAGGTGTTGTAAGCATCATTGTACCACAATCAGATATGCCTTATACAGCTAGTGGAGAACCAATTGATATCATTTTGAATCCATTGGGCGTTCCTTCTCGTATGAATATAGGACAGATATTAGAAATGCACTTAGGATTGGTAGCAAAAGCATTAGATTGGAAAGTGGCATCTCCATCATTTGATAGTGCAAAAGAAGAAGAAATAGTACAGTTATTAAAAGAAAACAATCTCCCAGAAGATTGTAGGATACAACTATATGATGGACGTACTGGCGAACCTTTTGACAATAAAACAAACTTGGGTATAATGTATTTCTTAAAATTAACTCACATGGTTGAAACAAAAGTTCATGCACGTTCAATTGGTACTTATTCACTGATTACACAACAGCCACTAAACGGTAAAGCACAATTTGGTGGACAACGTTTTGGTGAAATGGAAGTTTGGGCATTGGAAGCATATGGCGCTAGTCGCTTGTTGCAGGAAATGCTAACGGTTAAGAGTGATGACGTCGAAGGACGTGAAAAAACATATCAAGCCATTGTTAAAGGCTTGACTATTCCAGAGCCTGGTATGCCTGAAACTTTCAAGGTTTTGGTAAAAGAAATGCAAGGTTTAGGACTTGATGTCAAGATTATGACTGCTGATAGACAAGAACTTGCTATCAACGAAGTTGGCGATGAAGATGTTGAAGTTCAAGCAATTCAGGCTGTCAACAAAACAGGACTTGAAGACATAACACTTGAATTTGAAAAAATGCAACAAACTTATGAAAAAGAAATCAATGAAAGTTTTGATGAATCTGCTTTATTTGATGATTTTGAAGAATAAAACTGTACGTATTAGGAGTAATTATTTATGTTCGAATTAAACAACTTTGACACAATTCGAGTAAGCATCGCTTCACCTGAAAAAATTAGAGAGTGGTCGCATGGCGAAGTGACGAAACCAGAAACTATAAATTATCGTACACAAAAACCAGAAAAAGATGGTTTGTTTTGTGAACGTATTTTTGGACCTAAAAAAGACTGGGAATGTCATTGTGGCAAGTACAAGAGAATCAGATATAAGGGAGTCATTTGCGACAAGTGTGGCGTTGAAGTAACAAAATCAAAAGTTCGTAGAGAACGTATGGGACATATTGAATTAGCTTGTCCTGTTTCTCACATATGGTTTTTTAAAGGCGTTCCTTCTCGTATCGGTATAATTCTTGATATGTCATCAAAACTTTTGGAACAAATTTTGTATTATGTAAATTATGTTGTTATTGACCCTAAGAATACTGAATTTGAGTACAAACAAGTTATTTCAGACAAAGAATACCGTGAAGCTATCGAAAAATTTGGTGCTAATTCATTTAAAGCAGGCATGGGTGCTGAAGCAATAAAAGAATTGTTGAAAAGCATAGATTTGAAAAAAGAGCAACATGAATTACAAATTATTATTGCTACTGCAAAAGGACAGAAAAAACTAAAAGCAACAAAAAAACTTGAAGTCGTTGAGGCATTTTTAAAAAGCGGAAATCAACCAAGTTGGATGATTCTTGACGTTGTTCCTGTTATACCACCAGACATTAGACCTATGGTACAAATTGATGGTGGAAAATTTGCAACCAGTGACCTAAATGATTTGTATAGACGTGTTATTAATAGAAATAACCGATTGAAAAAATTAATTGAATTGGGTGCACCTGAGATTATTATTCGTAATGAAAAAAGAATGTTACAAGAAGCTGTTGATGCATTGTTTGATAACGGAAAACGTGGCAAAGCTGTTCAAGGCTCACGTTCACGTGATTTGAAATCACTAACTGCTATGTTACGTGGTAAGCACGGTCGTTTTAGACAAAACCTTTTGGGTAAACGTGTAGACTATTCAGGTCGTACAGTTATCGTTGTTGGACCAGAATTGAAGGTATACCAATGTGGTGTGCCAAAAATTATGGCGCTCGAATTGTTTAGACCATTTATTATCAAAAGATTGGTTGAATTGAACCAAACTAACAACATCAAAAAAGCAACAAAAATGATAGAAAGTGAAAAACCTATCGTTTGGGATATTTTGGCTGATGTGGTAAAAGACCACCCAGTATTCTTGAATAGAGCACCTACACTTCACAAATTGTCCGTTCAAGCATTCGAACCAATTTTGGTAGAAGGAAAAGCAATAAGATTGACACCTCTTGTCTGCGGTGGATTCAACGCCGACTTTGATGGAGACCAAATGAGTATTCACGTTCCTTTGTCTATCGAAGCACGTACAGAAGCAAGAAATTTGTTGCTTGCATCAAACAATATATTAAAACCAAGTGATGGCAATCCTGCTTTGGTACCCTCTTTGGATATGATTTTGGGAAACTATTACCTTACAATTACAAAGGAAAACGCTTTAGGCGAAGGAATGACGTTTGCTAGTGAAAATGAAGCCATAATTGCCAATGAAAACAAACAACTAGATTTGCATGCTCGTGTCACTGTACGTCGTACTGTCGAAAAAGATGGTAAAAAATATACTGGAAGAACACAAACTACTTTAGGACGTATTTTATTTAACAGAGTAGTACCACAAGACTTGGGATTTGTAGACAGAAGTGACAAAGCAAATATGTTTAAATATGAGTTTGACAAAGCCATCGTAAAAGGTGACTATACTCCAATCATTGATGCTGCATTCAGAAAATATGGCACTAGTCCGACAATTATAATGCTAGACAATATTAAAATGCTAGGCTTTAAATATTCTACTTTATCGGCGTTATCTATAACAGTATTTGATATGACTGAGACACCTGAAAAGGCAAAAATATTGGAAGAAGCAGACAAACTTGTACTTGAAAATGAAAAACTATTTAAACGTGGTTTCTTAACAGAAGAATCAAAAGTAACAAAAAATATAGAGATATGGAATAATACTACAAACCAAATCAAAAAAGCATTGATTGCTAATATGGACAAATACAATCCGCTAAAAATGATTGTTGATTCAAAAGCTCGTGGTACAGAAGACCAGATCAAACAGTTGGCAGGTATGCAAGGAATTATGGATACCGCATCAGGAAGAAAATCTGACGTTCCAGTTAAGTCATCGTTTAGACGTGGTTTGACAGCACTTGAATATTTTAATTCAAGTCGTGGTGGACGTAAAGGTTTGATTGATACTGCATTGAAAACAGCAGAATCAGGTTACCTAACTCGTCGTTTGGCAGATATTGCTCAAGACACAATTATCACAACAGAAGATTGTTTTGAAGAATTGGGCGAAAGAGTAAAAGGTATGGAAGTTACAGAAATCGTAAAAGACAATACCTTGGTTTGCACTCTTAAAGATAGAATTTTGGGAAGATATACGGCTGAAGCTATTATTGATCCAAAAACTAAAAAAGAAATTGTCCCAGTGAATACTTATATTACACACGAATTGGCACGAGATATTGTCAATGCTGGTATTACAAAAGTTACTATTCGTAGCGTGTTGTCTTGTAAAGCAAAACATGGTATTTGTGCAAAATGCTACGGACGTAATATGTCAAGCAATAAGACAGTAGATATCGGTGAAGCAGTCGGCATTATCGCCGCTCAATCAATCGGTGAGCCAGGTACTCAGTTGACTATGAGAACAATTCATACAGGTGGTATTTCTACAGCAACAGATATAACTTCTGGTTTGCCTCGTGTCGAAGAAATATTTGAAGCACGTAATCCAAAAAATGCTGCATATATAAGTGAGATTGCCGGTAAAGTGACTATTAATCCAATGGACAAAAGATTTGAAGTGGTTATTAAAAATAGCAATACTGAAGAATCATACATTTTGCCTTATGGCGTTACTTTAAAAGTAAAAACTGGAGATACTGTTCAACCAGGTAGTGTACTGACAGAAGGAGCAATTAATCCAAAAGATATTCTTCGTACACAAGGTGTAAAAGCCGTACAAGAATACTTGCTTAATGAAGTACTTGCGGTATACAAATCTCAATCTGTTGATATTAACGTAAAGCATCTTGAAGTCATTATTCGTCAGATGTTGAGAAAAGTAAAAATAGAGAATAGTGGTGATACAAAATTGCTACCAGGTGATAGCGTAGACATCAATAATTACGAGGAAGAAAATAAACGCGTTCTTCGTGAAGGTGGAGTTCCTGCTACTGCAAAACGTGAATTGCAAGGTATCACAAAAGCATCTCTTACAACAGAAAGTTTCTTGTCCGCTGCAAGTTTCCAAGAAACATCAAGTGTCTTGACAGAAGCAGCTTTGAAAGGAAAAGAAGACAATTTGCTTGGTTTGAAAGAAAATGTAATTATTGGAAAACTAATTCCAGCTGGAACAGGTGCAAAAATTTACAAAGATGTTATTCCAAAGCAAGTTAAAGATTCAACTGCAATTCAAGTCAATATTGATAATTCAGATTTGGCATTCGGAGATGTGGACTATGATGATGACGATGATGATAGTAAAAAATAATTAAATAATTGAATAATTAAATAATCATAATAATGTTAATTAAATATATAATTATTAAATATTTTAAAAAAACACGTTTTTAACGTGTTTTTTCATGTAAATCTTGTGTTTTATATCAAAATATATTTAGAAATAATATTTTTTATATTATTAAAATGTATTAATAATAATTAATTTTATATTTATTAATTTATTTTATTGTTAATTATTTCAAACATTTTTAATAACTGCTTCATTTTATTAAATGCTATTTTGAAAGGTTCATCACTTTCCAAATTTACTCCAGCATTTTTTAAAATTGTTGTAGGATAATCATTGCCACCCGATTTTAACATTTGTAGATATTTTTCCAAACCATCTTTTGTTGTTTTGATATTTTCTACAAGGCAAATTGCACTTATCAAACCAGTAGCATATTTGTACACATAATATGGTGTATAAAAGTGTGGTATTCTCATCCACTCATAAGTAATAAGTTTGTCGACCTTTACATTACTTCCAAAATATTTTTTGTTTAATTCAAAGTATTTATTGTTTAAAATATCTTTACTCAAAGGTTGATTATTTTCTACATTTTGATAAACAAAATTTTCGAACTCACTAAACATTGTTTGTCTAAAAATTGTTGATTTGAACATTTGCAAATACTCACGAATATAGTAGGCTTTTTCCTTTTCAGTTTTGCTATTGTCTATCTTATATTCTATCAAAAGTATTTCATTTAAAGTGCTTGCAATCTCTGCTAGAAAAATAGGGTAATCGGATAAGCATCTAGGTTGATTTTCGTTTGCAAAATATGAGTGCATAGCGTGACCCATTTCGTGAATAAATGTGCTAACGTCATTATACTTATTTTCATAGTTTAACATTATGTAGGGATGCACAGTGTATTCATCAACTTGAAATCCGCCCGACCTTTTGTCTTTGTGAGGATATACATCTATCCATCTGCTTTCAATGGCTTTTTGCACTGCATTTGTGTAGTCATTTCCAAGAATGTTTAATACTTTCAAACAAGTTTTTGTACAATCTTCATATGAAACATTTTTTTCACCAATTTGTATTGGATTGTAGGACGTGTCATAAATTGCATAATCCTTAATTTTTGTAATTGATTTGTTTATTTTCCAAAATTTGTGTAGTAAGTCAATGTTTTCATTTACATTTTTTATCAAATTGTCATACACTTTATTATCAATTTTGTTTGAGTACAATTCCTTTTGTAGAAGAGAGTCATACTTTCTTATTTTTCTATAAAAGTTGTTTGAACGAGCGTCATTTATATAATTTGTAGATATTGTATTTGAAAAACCTTCAAACGCTTTGTACATACTATCAAAAGCATTTTTTCTCAAAACCCTGTCTTCACTTTTTGTAAAACTTGAATAATTACTTTGATTTAATTCATGTTTTTTTCCCTTGCAATCAACAATATCTTGAAACTTCAAATCAACATCATCAATCATATCAAATACTTCGGAGTAGCCATCATCAAAATCAATGCTTGCAATTAATTGTTCTTCTTTTTCAGATAACAAGTGTGGGCGAGTGCGTGATATACTTCTAAGCATAAGTTCGTAATTTTTGAAACGACAATCATTTAATAAATGATTAATTTTTTTGTCAGAAAGTTTGTGTAATTCTATAGTTACAAAAGTTGTTTTTTCTGATAATTGTGTAGAAAAAATCTGCATTTTTGCTTGCATTTCTACATACTTCGAACTAGGCAAATCTACTGTACGATTGAGCATTACGTACAGTCCCAATTTTCCAGCCAAATTTTCGAATTCTTCTTCAAGAGTTAAATAAGAATATATACTGTTTGCGTTGTTCAATTTACCTTTAAATTTTAAGAACTTTGGTTCGTAATTTTTTAATATTTCAAATTGCTCGTTCCACACTTGGTCATTATTTACCAAGTCTGATAATTCCCATTTGTATTGTGTTTTGATATCTTTTCTTGTCTTCATAAAATCTCCTATAAAAATGATAACACAAAAACAAAAAACTACCAAACGCAATTTAATTTTTTTATTTGGTAGAAACAATATTTTTTGTAAAAATTTGTACTAATGTTATTTTAAATATTTTTTTAAATCTTCAACATACTTTTCTTGCATTGTTTGAAGTTGTTTACCAAGTTTTAGTATTTCTTCATCCGCACAGTGATAGTCGTTGAGATTTTTTATGATGTCTATAATTCCCATTGTGCAACCTT
>JAQVLJ010000029.1 GCA_028704215.1 Clostridia bacterium | reverse complement strand
AATAGGTGCTTTGCCTGCTCGTGTGGCTATATGGAAGATAGGTGGATTGACAATTGCAGCAAATAGCTTATACAATTATACTTCCAATCAGACCGCTTTGCCTGATGGCGCGGGAGATCCACAAACAAACGTATGTAATATAGTGTTTAACTATAGTGGTATATACAGCAACGAATTGCCTACTACTATGGAAATAACAATGGAAAATGCAGTAGTGCAAGATACTATTGACAACTTTTTTCAAAACGATTATCCTACAAAATCATTGGCAGGTAATAGAGATTTTATTGCTTGGACAACAGTGAATCCAACCGCAACACCTACTCCTACTTATGTACAATTAGTTGGTGGAATAGTCGATAACGAAGAAGCACTTGGCAATTTTGTTATAGAACACAATGGTCAAACTGTTAAACTATACGCTATTTGGGGAGAGGAAGATAGTTTTGATGACCCTAATGATACTTGTAATATAGTGTTTAATTATAGTGGTGTTTATTCTGATGAATTGCCTACAACAAATCAAATTACTATGACTGGTGCAACTACACAAGATACAATAAATGACTTTTTCTTAGATGACTATCCTACAAAGTCTCTTATTGCAGATAAAAGATTTGTGGCTTGGACTACTGTCAACCCTAACGCTACACTACAACCTACTTTTGCACAACTTATAGCAGGTATTGTGAAGAGTAACAGTATTTTGGGCAACTTTGTAAATATTCACGATGGTCAGACAGTTACTTTGTATGCAATTTGGGGACAAATCGATAGTGCCTTAGACGAAAGCACTTCATACAACTTTGATTACGGCACAGTGGGTGTTACTGGCAAACTTACAACAGCAGTAGCAACAAAAGGTACAAACAATACTTTGCAAAAAGTTTATTACGAACAAACAACCGCTTTGCAAGTGGGTGATAGAGTAAGCGGATATAGATTTGATGGACTTTCAAGGACTTCTGGCGGTACTGTCTTTAACGCAAATTTGAATTTGGATTATTACCTTGATTATTATACTGGCAATATTACATTCTATGCTCGTTGGACAGATGTGACTGCTGAAGAGGCTATGTGTAATATCCGATTTAACTTCATTGAAGCAAGCCAAGAAACTAGTGAAACTATAATTACTGCAAACAATGTAAGCACAACAAATAGTTTGAATGATGCTTTGGGCGAAAATTCTCCTTTGAATTCTGCTTCGGGTAACAAATTGTTTGTAGGCTGGTCAACTGAGGACCCAACAGACAACAATTTGCACGTAGTGATAGAAAATATAATCGACAGCACTGTTGCTTTGGGTACTTTTGTAAGTCAAAATGAAGATGAAACCGTCGACCTATACGCACTATGGGGACAAGACGGAAGTAGTAATGATAACGAAATAATTACAAGAACTGCGATCGAATTTGATTATGGTGTAAATGAAACAAACATAAATGATACATTTGTGAGAAGTGTCAATACCGTTGGTGGAGAAAATGATACTTTGGCATACTTGTATTTTGGAGAAGCAACATCCTCAGTTTTGGCTGTCGGCGACATAATTGGCGAAAAAGAATTTAGAGGATTTGCTTATGATACTATGATACCTTATGCTATCGGTGAAAATGCTGATTTGACACCTTATATCTTGTATTATAGTGGCAATATTACTCTTTATGCCATTTGGCAATAATAAATAAATTTGCTTGCATTTGACATTGTTTTGTGCTAGTATTTAACGAGCACATTGTTATGTGCGTCCTTGCTTTGAATGTATTTTCAAAGCCGATTAGACCAAAAGGAGGTAAAAAATGAAAAGATACGAATTGATGTATATCATTCCGAGTGCTACCACTGATGAAATCAAAGATGGCGTTATTAACACAATCAACACTTTCATCGAAAAAAATGGCGGCAAAATTGAATCTACTGAAAAAGTAGGTAACAAAAGACTCGCTTATGAAATCAAAAAATGCACTGAAGGCTTGTATGTTTTGACTTATTTTGAGGCAGAAACTGCGGCTGTTAGCGTCATTACTAATTTTATCAACATTACTGAAAACGTGCTTCGACATATCATCGTAAGCGCCGGTAAGTAAAAAAAATAGGAGATTTTTATGAACAAAGTATTTTTAATCGGTAACTTAACTCGTGACCCTGAACTTGCTACTACAAATTCTGGCATATCTGTATGCAAGATGTCTATTGCTGTAAGCAGAAGATTTACTAGTAGTGATGGTACACGTGAGACTGATTTCTTTAACATTACTGCTTGGAGAGCAGTTGCTGATAATTGCAGCAAATTTTTGAAAAAGGGTAGCAAAATTGCCGTTTGTGGCTCTTTGCAAACCCGTAACTATGAACAAGACGGTGTAAAAAAATATATTACTGATATTGTCGCTGATGAAGTAGAGTTTTTGTCTACAAAATCTGACAGTGGTAATACTATTTCTCCTGATAGTGAAGTCAATAACTTGCAACCTATCGAAGACCCCGATCTTCCATTTTAATTTAAAAGGAGATTTTTTATGGCTGAAAAAGTAGAAAGAACTGAAAACAAAGATAATGATAACAGAAAGAAATTTTATAAACATAAACAAAAAAGACGCGTTTGTATCTTCTGCGAAGACAGAAACAAACAACCTATTGATTACAAAGATATCAGCAGATTGAGAAAGCTTGTAACCGAAAAAGGTAAGATTTTGCCTCGTCGCCAAACTGGTACTTGTGCAAAACATCAACGTGAATTGACAGTTGCTATCAAACGTGCAAAAAATATGGCTTTGTTGACATTCAAAGGTGATTAAAAATTAAACACTCATGCGAGTGTTTTTTTGTTTCAAATTTTATTTTGGCTTTGTATCTTAATTGACATTGCTTCGTTGTAGTGCTATTATTTGTTTAAGGAAAGTTATGAGTATCAAAAAATTACTTGCCGTAATTATGATTTTGACAATTTTGAGTGTCGGTGCTTTTTTTGGTATTAAATACCTTATGCCATCGGATTTGGACACAAATCTTGCGACTTATAATGCCGTAAGCGATTTGTTTGAATCTGATGAAAACGATACCTTGGATTCGTTTTTGCAAAGTAGTGAGCAAAGTTTTAATGCCACTATGATCGACACAAAAAATAACTACACCAATGCAAAATATATTTTGCGTTATATTCAAAGTGTGGGCGTAGTCCTTAATTCTTTTTGTATGGTGGCAGACGTTATTCCAGAGATAGAATATGTCACTATTTCTGCATTTGTTGAAAACTGTGAAGATATTAGGGGCGACCTAATTCGTGAATTAGTGCAATTCAAAATAATGATTCAAGATGGACCAACGGGGTTAGCAAATACATACAATAGAATTTTTGGCAAAATCGCACAATACGTTATCAAAAATACCGAATTGGTAAGAAAAATAAATAACTTATCCAAAAATTATTATTACCAAAATTCACTTTCTTTTATGAATAGTCTTTATGAAATGGAAATGCTTGCATTGAACAATACTTATGTTTTGACCAATTATCAAATTAATTCTGTTGCATATAATTCTTTTGATGCTTTGCAAGTGGACTTTAATATGTCAAATGGCTATGTGGATTTTGATAGTAGCATATTGGAAATAGGTGGTATGTCAAGTGAGCCAGTACAAAAGTTTTTGGAAAAATACGAAACTATTGACAAATCTACTTTCGTAATCAATTATCAGATTCTAAAAACCACAACTCCTAGCATTTTGGATGAATGTGAAAGCGACTTTGAAATCGCTATGTTTTATCTTGGACAAATCATGGGAGGTATATAATGAAAAAATTATGGTCTTTCATTCTTCTTCTTGTGTTTGTTGTCCCTTTTATACTATTAGGCGGATGCGAAAAAGCAAGTGTTGAAACTCGTGAATTTAGTTTGTTTATGAGCCATTTTAATGAAATTTCTACAAAAATTGATGGCCTAGGAGCAACTGATATTGCTGCGGAAGTGGGTAGTGATGGTCCAGTAAACAAATTGTCTTTTGAATATGGAACATATTTGTCCAATGTTGTAAATAACAACGACAAATATAAATTTTTGAATGTTTTGTATGGAAAAATGCTCGACAATGCATTGGAATTTTTGTATTACTACGGATATGTTTGCGTTTCGACCTCAAATGAAATAGACGCAATAAAGAATAGTGCTTTGTATTCCGCTTTTGACAAATTGGTGATTTCATTGACAGATGTATCAAATACTATGATACAACTTGAACGAAGCATAGTAATGAGCAAACAAGGAGAAATTGTCAATTCTAATGCCAGCATTTGTTTGGAAAAATTAAAAAATGTATATGTCGCTTACGAACAGGCGGTGAACAATGCGTGTAATTTGTCTTATTTGATGTCTGATATTTATTTTGAAAATATTTTACAAAATCAAGAACTTACTTTTGTTGGAAGGGAATTTGTAGGGGAATCTACTATTGCCTCTACTAATAGAATTATGGGTGCAAACTTTATACGTGCAAGGGCGATTTTTTATAAATTGTATTACACTGATATTTTCTTTGTAACGAATGTAACCAATAGCGATGTACCTACAAAAATTATAAGTGGTGGATTTGTAGACAGCAGTTCACTTAATTCGTTGTCTGCTTATATTCCTTGGAGCAATTTAACCAACTACGACTTGTCCGCAAACATTAGTTTTGATACGGATATTTCAGTCGATGTGAATGCTACTAACTTAAAAAAAGGAATTTTGAACTTTTTGTTAAATGAAGCAACCTTCAAAGAACAGTTTGTTAGTTTTAAAAGTAATATTAATAAGGTTGATTATTACAAAGTCAAATATAATTCAAGTTATGAGCCTACTGCGACAGAAATTTCTTATAAGAATTTGATAGACATATTTTTGAGTCAATATTACCAAAATAATTATTATCTACTGAATTATCTTTTGAACATTATTTATTAATTATCTTAAACTAGCCTGTAAAACGAGATATAATGAAAAAAATTGTAAAAAAAAACGCCAAAATATGCACGAATATTGAGATTTTGAAACATCTTGACGTTTTCTTTTTTGACCACAAAAAAATAAATAAACGAAATACCTTGTCCCCAAAAACAAAAAATTGGCTGACTATTATTTTTTTGGTCGTTAATATTGTTGTCTTGGCGTTAGTTTTGAACGTTCAATTAAACAAAGAAGGCGGAGTTTACTCTTTTTCTGTACTTCTAAAAAACATCGATTTAAAATTTATTGGAATAGCGGCTTTGTGCTTTATTGCAGTTGTAACTTGTGAAACTTTTAAGGTCTCTCTTTTTACCAAAGTATCAACTGGAAAAGCAAGGTTACAAATTTCGTATAGAGGCTATGCAATGGCGAAATATTACGAACTCATTACGCCTATGGCTATGGGAGGGCAACCTTTTCACGTTTATTATATGTCAATGAACCAAATTCCAGTTGGAAAAAGCATATCTATTGTAGGCGCTCGTTATGTTTCAAATAGAATTGTGTTTTCGACTATCGCACTTTTGACAATGATTTTTTGTAATGCAAACATAATAATGCAGACACTTACAAATTCGCCAGAAGTTACTTTTTCAAAATCTATGGCATGGATTGGATTTGGCGCAATTATGCTAACATTTATGGCCATATTTTTAGTATCTACCAATCGAAAAGTAGTGCACAAAATTGGATTTTGGATTACAAACATTTTTTATAAACTAAAAATAGTCAAAAAACCAGGGCAATTCTATATAAAAATTATGCGTCCATTTTTGTCATGTAACAAAAGTATGAAAGAATTTTTTTCATCTCCAAAAGCAACATTTGGTGGCATAGGGTTGTCTATTTTGTATTACTCGTTTCATTATACAATTCCTTTTATGATATATTGTGCTTTCAATGGTTTTTCTTTTGAAATTTGGCTTCCTATGATTAGCATGTGTATATTGATCGACCTTGCTATTGCGGCTTCACCTATACCAGGTGGTACTGGTGTGGCAGAAATATCATTTACTGCACTGTTTTCCATGATGTTTACAGGTGGAATGACTTTTTGGGCATTGATTATCTGGCGTATATTTACCTATTATGCTTATATTCTGCAAGGTGCCTTGTTGATGGTGTTTACTTCAGTAAAAAGTATTGAAAGAAATGCATTAAAAATAAAAGGCAAAGTTTAAAAAATAACAATAAATTTGACAAGATACTGCAGCAACGATGTTGCTGTTTTTTTTTGTATAATATTAAAATTTTGAAACATACTATTTTTTGAATTAAGGAGAAAAAAATATGCGTTCACAAATATCAAAAAAGACAAAAATGTCCAACTCTACTACTGTAATTATAGCTTTATCAGTATTGCTTGCAATAAGCATCGCATTAGGAGTTACCTTGGCATATTTTTCAAACAATCAAACAGCAACTGGTAACGTAACATTAGGCGACCCTGTCACAATTTCTATGACACAAGGTGGCTCAACTGTAACAACACTTACTTTTGCGGGAACTGCCATGCCAGGTACTATTTATGATCAACCAATAGCGGTTGCTGCACCGGCAAATACTTCTGATGCAGTTTTGAGAGGCAAACTTACTATGCAATTGGATGCTGTAACTACGGCAGATATTGAAGCGGGACTTTCTACCGATTGGACGGCTGGAACAGATGATTATTACTATTACAATGGTGTAATTACTGCGGGTACGAGTGTTGAATTTGTTCAAACAATTACAGTGCCAACTACATTGACAAATGATGCAGCAACGAACGTATATGTTATCTCTGTTCAGGTTGAAGCTCTTCAACACGCAAATAGTGCTGCCACTTCAGTTTGGACTACTGCGCCAGCACAATGGATTACAGACTATGGCTCAGGAACAATCCCTACTCCATAATTTTTACTACACATAAAAAAGCCTATCATATTGATAGGTTTTTTGTTTTTATTTGTTTGTAGTATTGAGATAAGTGTTTGGGTCAACAAGTAAACCATTTAATTGAACTTCAAAATGAAGTAGGGGAGTTCCTGTGCTTTCTTTTGCCATGCTTGTTGACATAACCCCCAAAACAGTACCTTTTTGCACTTTGTCATTTATTGCTACACGAACTTCATTATCAAGGGACTTATAAATAGTTTTCAGCCCATCACTATGCTCAATTTCAATTACTGTCCCATTCAAATAATCTGTGTACACGTTTTTTACAGTTCCTTCATAAGCGGACAACACTTGAGTTGAACTTTCGCCTACGTAATCTATTGCTTTGTGAATTTCCCATTGTTTAAGTGCTTCATTGTACTGTAATTCGGTTGAGGAAAAATCTTTGTAAATACTTCCGTTGGCTACTGGCGAAGTAAATTCAATAGGTTTTGTGCCCACATCCAAAACATTGTCATCTCCCGCACTTAATGTTAGTGCTATTGTGATAGCAACAGCCATTATGGTAATCCCTATAATTAGAGTGTAAGTATATTTTTGAAAAAATGCTTTTATCTTATGTTGTGTATTTGTTTTTAACATAACAACCTCCTGAAATAATTATTGACTGATTTTTGTTGCTTATACATACAAAATTATCAAATACTTCCAAGTATTAGTGGCCAGCCAAAAATAACATCATTGGCTCGTCTTACTATTTGCAAATTATTTTTTTTGTTATTGACAAACACATATTTAGGAATAAGAGGCGAGTAAGCATAAATGATACAAAGATTGTCCACTTGTTGTGTCTTAGTCACCTTTGCTTTTAGCAAGTTACACAATTCTTGCTCATTATAATAAGTTGTTACAATACTTTCACCTAATATATTATCGACCAATGTGTCATTTAACAAAGTTATGTACATACTTCCAGCACATATACTACTGTCATTTATAGAATCCTTAGTGTATGTTGTAACTGCTGTATTTGTAAATATTTGAGAAAATGAAAAACTATGATTTTTTGTATTTAACAAAAAACTAACTAACAAACAAATCAATACCAACAAAAAAACAAATAACCTTTTCATTTAAAAAAGATTATTTACATTTTAATAGTTTTTTAATCAGGTACTTTTTGATATGTATTGTATAAATATGTATATTTTATGATGTTGTCATCAACAAGATTTTTTAAATATTTTTTTATTGTTTTTAGCATAACAATAATATTTTTTTGGCTAAAACAAACATTTATTTGTGGCTCTTTTATAGAAAAATATGTTATTGTTTTGTTAATCAAATCTGATGCAATTTCACAGTCGTATATCAAGGTTGGGGCATAACAAGTGAGAATATAATTGGCTTTTGCATCAAATATCATATCAAAATATTTGTTTAACTGTTCAAATTGATAACCTGTTGTTGTTTTTACTTCTTTGTATACGTCAAGTATTGTCAAAGTCCTTTGTTTTCGTCCTTTCAGTAGATTCATTATTGCCAAAACATTAATAAGACAGGAATTTAAGACGTTGTAATATGGAAGATTGTTTTTTGACACAATATCAAGATTGTACAATGTTAAAATTGAGCAATTTTTTTCCCAAAATTCACATATTGCATTTGTAATTAAGGCAGATTGTTCGCTTGCATTCGTGCTAGCAAGTATATTTGTCAATTCTTTTTTTATTTTGTTAAAAATATCATTTACACTCATTAATAAATGTGAATCAGTATTCATATAAGCATGCCATTTTGAGTAAATACAATTTGTCAATAGACAACAAAGGGAAATAATGCCATTTGTACAATAATAATTGTTGTATTCATATAACTCCTCGCAAATAACCAAAATATTATTTTTGTCAACACAAAGATTTTTGTCCAACAAAAATCCTAGAATATCACAATCGGTAGGAAGGCATACTTTTGTAATATTATCAAGTGCCAAATTTTTGAATATTTTTAAATAGTTTTCTCCTTGCAAACAAAAAATAACCATACGCGAACCATCATTTATGTCTTGATTCACTATATTTATATCGATATTATCGCAGAAGATATGTTTGGTCAGTATGATATTGTTTTTTGTGATTTGCTCCAATTTATCCAGCATCACTGCGGGAAAACTAAAATCATATATCAAAACCACTTTTTGATAAGGACAATATTTTTGTATTAATTTTATTATGATTGATTCAATGTTTTGTTCTCTAAATATTTCCATAAAAAAATATTAACATATAGTATTTTGGGTAAAATGTCCTATAATGTCAAAAAGTGTTTTTTTGTGTAAGAGACAAAAACACTTTACATTTTTTTTTATTATATGTATCATATATTATGATTTTGAATTAAACAAAGGAGAGAATATGCAAGATAAAATAGTTAAAATAATAGCAAAACAATTAAACAAAAAAGTAGAAGATATTAATTTAAAATCTCGTTTGGTTGAGGATTTGGGGGCTGATAGCCTTGATGTCGTAGAATTGCTAATGACTTTTGAAGAAGAATACAATATCATTGTTCCTGATGAAGACGCAGTTAAGTTTGCAACTGTGGGAGATATCGTTAGATTTTTGGATTCACGTTCGAAATAGTTTTGTTCAAGACTAGCATTTGTTAGAAAAGATGCTAGTTTTTTGTTGCTTTTTGTATTTATTTTTTGTTGCCTGTCCACCACGCAAGTGCTTTTCATTAAAATTTAGTTGCAATAATTTTGCTACTTCCAAATATAAAGGATAATCAATTTTTTTTAGTCTATAACTCAAATCATAATGTACTGTACTTTTTGCCATTAAAAAGTATTTTGCAGTGTTTCTAATTGTGCTTTTGTTATCCAAAACATAGTTTGCTAGTTCAAAAGCTCTTTTTTCAATATTAACAAATGTCATATATCACTCCTTGTGATATATTTACTATTTGTTATGACCTTTTATGACAAATTTTGACAAAAATGTATAAAAAAAGATGCATTACTGCATCTTAATCTTAATCTTAATCTTAATCTTAATTTTAATCTTCATCATCATCTAGATCAAGCCCTTCGTCCTCGTCTTCGTCCTCGTCTTCATCAAGGTCTTCATCCAAATCAATATCTTCATCTAACAAGTCATCGTCAATGTAGTCATCTTCCTCGTCCAAATCTTCTTCATTTTCTTCTTCAGGG
>JAQVLJ010000094.1 GCA_028704215.1 Clostridia bacterium | reverse complement strand
CATTTACAATAGAATAAACTTTTTCAAACATTGCATTGTTAAAGCCACGTTTTGGTATTCTTCTGTAATAAGGTGTCTGACCTCCTTCAAATCCTGGTCTTACACCACCGCCACTACGTGAGTTTTGGCCTTTTGTACCTTTACCAGATGTTTTACCGATACCGCTACCGATACCTCTGCCTAAGCGCTTTGCTGATTTTCTAGCGCCTTCACTTGATTTTAATTCGTGTAAATACATAATATTCTCCTTTTATGCCTTTTCCACTTTTACCAAGTGTTTAACTTTGAAAAGACTGCCTTGTATACATTCGTTGTCAGGAAGAATTCTTGTCTGATTTAATTTTGTAAATCCCAAAGCTTTAACAATCTTTTCCTGATTTTTGTTGTAACCAATAAAACTCTTAACATAAGTTACTTTTAAACTGTTAGTTGTAGTCTTGGTTTTTTTTGTTGATTTGTTTTCCATACTTCACCTACCCTTGTACCTTTTCTATTGCCAAACCTCGTAACATTGCTACTTGTTCAGCTGTACGCATAGATTTTAGACCCTGAAGAGTGGCTTTTACACAGTTAATTTTATTTGTTGAACCATGAATTTTGGAAGTAACATCTTTGTATCCTGCCAATTCCAAAACAGTACGTCCAGCACCACCTGCTATAATACCACTACCTTTTTTTGATGGAAGTATGACAATACTTGAAGAAGAATATTTGCCTGTTACTTCATGTGGTACAGTACCATCAACAATAGGAACATTAAGCAAATTCTTTTTTGCTATTTTTGTTGCCTTTTCGATAGCCATTGGTACTTCGGTTGCTTTGCCAATGCCCATACCTACTTTCCCTTTTTTGTCGCCAACCACAACCAAAGCAGAAAAACGCATATTACGTCCGCCTTTTACGACTTTTGTTACACGTCTAATTTCAATCAATTTTTTTTCAAATTCATCATCTTCAACTCTTTTTGGTCTATTGAATTCACGTTTTGCCATCATATCCTCCTAAAATTCCAATCCTGCTTCTCTAGCGCCATCAGCCAATGCTTTTACACGGCCAGTATATAGGTATCCACCTCTGTCAAAAACCACAGTTTTGATTTTTTTTGCGACAGCTTTTTCTCCCAATATCTTGCCTACAACATTTGCTTGTTCTTTTCGAGTAAGCTTATTAATTTTTTCTTTTATATCATTTTGAGTTGTATTGCAACTAACCAGTGTAATACCCCTCTCATCGTCAATAATTTGAGCGTAGATATGACCTAAACTTCTATACACGTTCAATCTAGGTTTTTCTGATGTGCCTTTGATAGCAAATCTCATACGTTGGTGACGTGCCTTTCGAACTGTATTTTTGTCATTTTTGTTTATCATAATTCACTCCTTACTTCTTACCAGCGGTTTTGCCTTCTTTGAGGATAACCACTTCATCAGAATATCTAATACCATAGCCATGGTATGGCTCTACTGGTTTTAAGGCTTTGATACTAGCGGCAACGGCGCCTACTTTTTCTTTTGAAATGCCTTCTACGACAATTTCTGTTGTATTTGGACAACTCAAAGTGATGCCTTCTTGCTCGCATACTTCAACAGGGTGTGAAAATCCAATGTTCATAACAATTTTGTTGCCTTGTTTTGACGCCTTATATCCTACACCTTTGATTATTAATGACTTTTTGTAGCCATCTTTAACTCCCAAAACAATATTGTTTAAAAGAGTTCTGTACAATCCATGCATTGAACGTGATTCACTTAAATCGTTGTTTCTAGTCACAGTAATAGTGTTGTTATCAAATTTTACATTGATAATTTTGTTAACAGACTGTGAAAGCGTACCTTTCGGACCAGTAATAGTGACCAAATTATTTTCATCCACTTTTACTGTAATACCGCTTGGAACATGAATTGGTAATCTTCCTATTCTAGACATACTTCACCCCTACCATACGTAGGCAAGCACTTCGCCGCCCACTTTTTTATTTCTTGCTTCTTTATCTGTGATAATGCCAATGTCTGTAGAAACAATTGCAATTCCGAGTCCGTTCAATACTTTTGGTAATTGTTCAGATTTTGCATACAAACGCAAGCCAGGTTTGCTGATTCTTTTCAATCCTTGGATAACTTTTTCGCCGTTTGGACCATATTTCAAAGAAATGTTGATCATATTAATACCTTCAACATCAGTTTTGCTAAAATTGTTTATAAATCCTTCATTTAACAAAATTTGAGCAATAGCCATTTTGGTTTTTGAACTAGGAACATTAACGCTTTCACTTTTATTAGCAACAGCATTACGTATTCTAGTAAGCATATCTGCAATTGGGTCAATAATATACATAATTTCCTCCCTTACCAACTGGCCTTTTTTACGCCAGGTAGTTCACCTTTGTAAGCAAGATTTCTGAAACAAATCCTGCAAATTCCGTACTTTTGCAATACGGCGTGCGGTCTGCCACAAATAGAACATGTAGCGTATTCTCTTGTTGTGAACTTCTGCACCTGTTCTTGTTTTTTAATCAATGCTTTCCTTGCCATAATCTCTCCTTAC
>JAQVLJ010000028.1 GCA_028704215.1 Clostridia bacterium | reverse complement strand
TTCGGTTTTGATGATATTTATTTGATTAAAACAGTAGACTTATTTAATGAAAAGGTAGTTCGTTCAAGTATGAGTGCAATTAGCAAAGCGAACTTTCATAATTGCACCTATGAACAAGTGGAAAAAAACAAAATTGATGTTTGTGATATCATGCTTGTTGGCGATATGGATGGAGAAGATATCAGAAATTTTAAAAAATCAAATGTGCGATATGCTATTGTTATAGGAAATGAAGGTAATGGCGTAAATGATATATTGTTAAGAACTTCTGACAAAGTCGTAAAAATTCAAATAAAAAACATTGAAAGTTTAAATGCAAGTATTGCAGGTAGTATTTTAATGTATGAATTGAATAAAGGAGAATAATTATGTCTGGACATAGCAGATGGAGTAATATAAAACATACTAAAGAAAAATCCGACGAACAAAAAGCAAAAATATTTTCAAAAATAGGACGTGAAATTATGGTAGCGGTCAAACTGGGAGGTTCTGACCCTAATGCTAATACTCGTTTGAAAATAGCTATGCAAAAGGCACGTCAAGTAAATATGCCTAGTGATAAAATTAGTAATATTATCAAGAAAAATGATGCTCAAGACAAAATTTATTATGATTTAAATTATGAAGGTTATGGAATAGGTGGTGTTGCAGTAATTGTAAAATGTCTTAGTGATAACAAAAACCGAACGTCATCAGATGTGAGATATGTTTTTGATAAATACGGCGGTAGTTTGGGAAGTACAGGATGCGTGTCATATATGTTCGACAACAAGGGTGTTATCGTAGTTGAAAAAGACAAAAATTTCAATTTGGACAACGCAATAGAACATGCAATTCAGTTTGATGTGCTTGATTTTGAAGATGGTGAAGAATTTACTGTATTTACCAATCCTAATGATGTTGATGATATTTCAGATAAATTCAAAAATGAGAAATACAATGTTTTGTCAGCAGACACGCAACTAATTCCTCAAAATTATGTTAAATTGGATGAAAGCAAGCGCTCAACTTTTGACATTATGATAGAAAGATTTGAAGATAATGATGACGTTCAAGAAGTATTTCATAATTTAGATGAAGAAGAATAGGTGATATATGATAGTTTTGGGTTTGGATCCCGGTTATGCAATTGTTGGTTTTGGCATAGTAGATAGCAAAAGTAACAAAATGATTGACTATGGCATTATTTCTACACCCAAAGAAATGCCTATGAGTGAAAGATTGCTTACAATATACAAAGGCATAAAAGAGTTAATTGACAATTACAAAATTGAAGAAGTGGCTATTGAAGAGTTGTTTTTCAATACTAACACTACAACCGCGGTAGCTGTAGCACAAGCTAGAGGAGTCTTGATATTGGCGTGCAAACAATGTATAGACAAACTATATGAGTACACGCCATTACAAATCAAGCAAGCACTTACTGGAGTGGGCAGGGCAGAAAAAAAACAAGTGCAATATATGGTCAAGTCAATTTTGGGTTTAAATACGATACCAAAACCCGATGATGCAGCCGATGCGCTGGCTGTTGCGTTGTGTCATATCCAAACAAACAGTGTATTAAGTGATAATTCGATTTAAGGAGATTTTATGATAGGATTTTTGAATGGTGTATTGCGACACAAATATGGTAACAACGTAATTATTGAGTGCGCTGGTGTTGGTTATGAAGTAATGTTGACCAATTCTACTTTTTGTAATATGCCCGAAATTGATGAAGAGGTTCAGATTTATACTTATATGAATTTGCGTGAAGATGGTGTATTTTTATTTGGATTTGATAGTATTGAAGAAAAACATTTATTTTTAAATTTAATTACCGTTAGTGGCGTGGGAGCCAAAACCGCAATTCAAATTTTGTCAGGCGTAAATAAAAATGATTTAGTTAATAGCATAGTCGGAGAAGACGCAAGCATAATTTCAAATGTTAAGGGTATCGGCAAAAAGACTGCTGAAAGAATCATACTTGAATTAAAAGACAAAATAGACCCTTATGAATATATCATAGGTGAAAAAGTACAAATAAGTTCTGAAATGACGGCAGTATATGACGCAGTAATTGTTTTGACAAGTCTTGGAATTAGCAAACAACAGGCAACTACATTAGCACGTTCAGTTGCAGAAAAAAATGATAGTGCTGAACAAATTGTATCAAAAGCACTAAAAGAGATGGGGGCATAATGGAAAACGAAGACAGAATTATAACTAGTACAAAAAATTTGACCGATTGCGAAGTCGAAAACAAATTGCGACCAGTTTGTTTTGATGAGTATGTTGGACAGTCAAAAATTGTGGAAAACTTAAAAATTTATATTCAAGCAACCAAACAAAGAAAAGATGCACTTGACCACGTTTTGCTTTATGGTCCTCCTGGACTGGGAAAAACTACATTAAGTCACATTATCGCAAATGAATTGGGTAGTCAAATCAAAGTCACATCAGGTCCAGCAATAGAACATGCTGCTGATTTGGCAGCACTATTGACCAATTTAAGCAAAAATGATGTATTATTTATAGATGAAATCCATAGATTGAATAGAAATGTAGAGGAAATACTTTATCCAGCCATGGAAGATTACGCATTAGATTTTATAGTTGGCAAAGGACCTTCCGCACGTAGTATGCGTCTAAAAATTCAACCTTTTACTTTGATAGGTGCCACCACAAGAGCAGGAAATTTATCTAGCCCTTTACGTGACAGATTCGGAATAGTTGCAAGACTTGAAATGTATTCAAATGAAGAGATAAGCACGATTATTAGACGTTCTGCTCAAATTTTGGAAGTAAATATTACAGATGATGCAAGTAATGAAATAAGCAAACGTAGCCGTGGCACTCCTCGTGTTGCAAACAGATTGCTCAAACGCGTAAGAGATTTTGTTCAAGTACAACAAAGTAATATCATTGAAGTCAAAGACGCTATAAAGGCACTTGACTTGATGGATATTGACCATTTGGGACTTGATTATGCTGACAAAAAAGTATTAAATACCATGATGACAAAATTTGGTGGCGGACCAGTCGGCTTAGACACCCTTGCTGCATCAACGGGCGAAGAAACGACGACAATAGAAGAAGTGATAGAGCCCTATCTATTACAACTTGGTTTTGTAGCCCGCACACCACGTGGTAGAGTAGTAATGTCTGCATGCTATAATCATTTTGGACTACCCGTACCAAAAAATGTATATAACGGAAATAATGGCGATGATGATAAATAATCCAAATAATCTTAGCACTTACGATTATTTTTTGCCTGAAAAATTGATTGCACAAAATCCAATTGACAAACGCGATGAATCTAAAATGTTGGTTTTTAATAGAAAAACAAATAACATAGAACATAAGCACTTTTTTGATATAATAAAATATCTACAAAGTGGCGATCTATTAGTTTTGAACAATACTAGGGTACTACCTGCAAGAATTTTTGGATACAAAAATACTGGAGCAAAAGTAGAAGTATTGCTATTAAAAAGACATGGTTTAAAGATATGGGAAGTTCTTTTAAAACCTGCAAAAAGACTACATATCGGCGAAAAATTGGTATTTTCTGATAATTTATCTGCGACTTTACTAAAAATACTTGATGATGGAAATAGAATTATAGAATTTGAATATGTAGGTGTTTTTGAATCCATTTTGGAAAGCATTGGTGAAATGCCATTACCTCCATATATTCACGAAAAGTTGTGTGATAAAGAAAGATATCAAACGGTATATAACAAAGTGTCCGGCTCGGCTGCGGCTCCAACTGCTGGTTTACATTTTACTAAAGAATTAATTAATTCAATACAAGATATGGGAGTTGTTATTACCTATGTTACACTAGATGTTGGACTAGGAACATTTAGACCATGTAAAGAGGACGACATAAGAAATCACCATATTCACTCTGAACATTACACTTTTTCAAAAGAAAATGCTGATATTATAAATAAAGCAAAAGCAGAAAATAGACGCGTTATCGCAGTTGGAACTACTAGCGTACGTGTTTTGGAAACTGTGGCAAAAAGTGGATTTCCATTATCTGAACAACATGGAAATACAGAGATATATATTTATCCGCCATATGAGTTTAAAGTGGTCGATGCTCTTATAACAAACTTTCATTTGCCAAAGTCAACTTTGTTGATGCTAATATCTGCTTTTATGGGCATAGAAAACGCATTAAAGTGTTACGAAAAGGCTGTTGAACTTGAATACAGATTTTTTTCGTTTGGCGATTCGATGCTAATATTATAAAAGGACAGTTATGAAAAATTTTAGTTTTGAAATACTTCACGTATGTAAGCAATCGGGTGCTAGAACGGGCATTTTGCACACTCCACACGGAGATATTTATACACCTATTTATATGCCAGTCGGCACACAGGCAACTGTAAAAAGTTTGACTGTTGATGATTTGAAACAAATTGAAGCACAAATCATACTTTCAAACACATATCATCTATTCTTGCGCCCCGGACAAGATGTAATTCGCGAGGCTGGTGGCTTGCATAAATTTATGAATTGGGACAGACCAATCCTTACTGATAGCGGAGGCTTCCAAGTTTTTTCTTTGTCAAGTCTAAGAAAAATTACTGACGAAGGTGTTGAATTTTCTAGTCATTTAAGCGGCGAACGAATGTTTGTTTCGCCAGAAAAAGCGATTGAAATTCAAAATGATTTAGGTTCAGATATTGTAATGGCGTTTGATGTTTGTAGCAAATATGGCGAAAATTATGAAGATTCAAAAAAGGCGATGGAACGAACGCTGGAATGGCTTGACAGGTGCTTTATGGCACAGAAAAATGATAAGCAAATGTTGTTTCCAATTGTTCAAGGAAACTTTTTTAAAGATTTGAGGCTAGAAAGCATTGAAAAAACACTTCCTTATGCAAAATGTGGTCTTGCGATAGGCGGCTTGTCAGTAGGAGAGCCCAAAGAATTAATGTACGAAATTTTGGACAATCTTAAACCACACTTGCCAGAAAAAATGCCTCGTTATTTGATGGGTGTTGGCAGCCCTGATTGTCTTCTTGAAGGTGTTGAAAGAGGTATAGATATGTTTGATTGTGTTTTGCAAACACGTATAGCACGCAATGGAACAGCAATGACTAGTGCTGGAAAAGTAGTATTAAAAAACGCAAAATACAAAACAGATTTTTCGCCGCTAGATAGTGAATGCGATTGTTATTGTTGTACTCACCATACAAAAGCTTATTTAAGACATCTTGTTGTTACAAATGAGATATTGGGGGCAAGGTTACTATCCTTACACAATTTACGTTTTTCACTCAAATTGATGGAGGATATGCGCAAAGCTATTAATGAAGATAGGTTTTTAGATTTCAAAAAACAATTTATGACAAAATATTATGACTAATAATGTTTGACTTTGTGTTTTGTTTTTGTTAAAGTTTTATGGTATAGAAAAGGAGAAATATATGGATTACGTTATAGTTATAGTTTTACTTGTGGTTTTGGTTTTACTTTTGGTATTGAGCTACTTCAGAAAGAAAAAATACAACCAAGAGGTTGAAAAAATGCAAAATGAAGTTAAAAAGAATGACAAAATCATGACATACAGTGGAATTTTGGGTACTGTTGTAGATATTTTTGAAGAAGAGGGCGTAAAACAGTTGGTTATCAAAACTGGCCACAAAAACAACTTTGGTTATATCCAAATAGATATCAAGGCAGTTTATGGCGTCGTTGGTCTAAAAGATGATGCCAAAGTTGAAAAAACTGAGAAGGTTGAAAAGGTTGAAACTATTGAAGAAACAGCAGTAAAATCACCTGAAACTAAATCAGCGCCAAAGACAACTAAAAATACGACTGGTACCAAAACTAAGACATCAAAATAAGTTTTTTACAATTTATAAAATAAATCGTGTAAATTAGACACGATTTTTTTTATATTCGTTGGACAAGTTGTTATAACAAAATTTGATTTATAATACAATGTTTTATAAATAGGAGGAAGTATGCAAAACACATTGTCCAAAAAGTCAAATTCTAGCGTCATATCTTCATTTTTCGTTGCAATTCTTAAAGGTATAATGGTTTCATTGTTAATGATTCTTTTATTTGCTTTTGTATTAAAATTATTTACAATGGATACAAAAATAATCAGTTATATAAATCAAATTATCAAGGTAATAAGTATTTTAGTTATTACTTTTACATTTGTCCGAAAATGGCCAAATAAAGCAATTCTGAAAGGAGCTTTATGTGGAGTTGTTTACACAGTAATTTCATATCTTTTGTTTTCCATTTTGAACAATTCTTTTAGCTTATCCAAAGGAAATTTGACTGACTTGCTATTTTCTGTGTTAATTGGAATTATATGTGCTGTAATAGTAAAAGCTTTTAAAAAGTAATACTCGAACACATCTTTTAAAACTATTTAGTCGAAACTTTGGTTGGCTAAATAGTTTTTTTTGTGCCAATAATTATATATTAATATAATATATTCGTTGAC
The DNA here is from genome assembly GCA_028704215.1 of Clostridia bacterium. Classification (GTDB taxonomy): domain Bacteria; phylum Bacillota; class Clostridia; order Christensenellales; family UBA1242; genus STF1-107. The sequence continues at coordinate 4,004 of JAQVLJ010000028.1, read as the reverse complement.
ACAAAAATCAAATTAAGGTATAATTACACTCGAATTAGGGAGCATTTATGACTAAACAGCGTTCAAAACTTTTTTTCATTTTAACATCAATATTTTTAGCTATCGGTTTAGTACTTTCTTTTGTTAGTTTTAATTTTCCATTATCAATTAATGGCGTGCATTATAGTTATGTTTCTTTTGCACAAAAACTTAAAACAAGTGCTAGTGTATTTGGCGGTTCGTATTTGGAGTATACTGCAAGTATGCCTGACGATGCTGATGATGCTTATTATGATGTATATAAGTCCGATACCATCGCTAATATGAAAAGTATAATGACTTTGGGTGGTTACTACGACAGTTCTGTTTTCTGGGTAGGGGATAATATTTTGCGTATAGAAGCATCGGATATAAAGAATACACAAGACGAAAGCGAATTATTATCAATGATTGGCAATACGTATCTTCTTGAATTTAAGACCAACACATCAGATACTGACTCTTTTACAAACGGACGTCACATTACTAACGCTAAAGTTTTAAGTAATACAAACGGCTACTATGGCGTAGAAGCTTCCTTTGATGATGAAGGCACTCAAGCTTTGTCCGAAGCGACTAGTGGCGAAACAAAAACCTTTTATATGATATTTGGTACTCAAACGGTATCATACGAAAGTCCTAGTCAAATTACGGACGGTATATTGACTTTGTATAGTGAATCATTTACCACAGAAACAGAAGCAAAAAATTTTGCAACAATGATTAAAATAGGTATGTCACCTCTTGATTTGGAATTGTCCACATCAGGACCAATCTCAGCAGAGCTTGGAGTTGGAACTAAATTGATTTTGTATATAGGCATAGTATTAGCTTTTGCTTTACTAATTACTTTTTTGATATTGTTTACAAAACATTTTGGTTTACTGACTTTGTTTAATCTTTCAATATTTGTGGTTATTTTTATGTTTATATTACAATCTATTCCTTTTGTGTTTGTTAACTTTGGAGGCATTATTGGAATGATGTTTATGTTTGTTATTGCTTTAAGTTCATATTTTACTATTTATTCCAATATTAAATACCATTATGAGAGTGGCAAATTGCTACACACCAGTTATCGTTTGGGGCAAAAACAATCATTTAATTTAATTTTGACTACAAATATAATTTTGTTTGTTGTTGGTTCTGTGATGTCTTTGTTGCCAAACCTAGCACTTCGTTCATTTGGATTTATGTTATTTGTGGGCTGCCCAATTAATTTGATTTGTACCTTATTAATATTCAAAGGTGTTATGAAAATGTACTCTGTTTTAAATTTTGACAATTCAAAGGCACTAAACATTCAACCAGTTAAAGCGGAGGTAAGCGCTAATGAAAACTAACTTTGAAAAAATGAAATTTGACTTTGTAAAAAAATCAAAATACTTTCTATATGTTACCGCTGGATTGATACTTATTTCTTTGATATTTTTGTGCATATTCGGTTTGAATTACAGCATTGAATTACGAGGAGGGCACAGTTTTTCTGTAACAGTAGGCGAGGAATTAAATACTAATTCTACGTTTGTTGAATACTCTGATAGTATAAAACAAATTATGAATTATAATGGACTTTCTGTTTATTCAATTCAAAAACAAGGTGAATTTGTAGAAACATCATTATATGTTAAATATAGCGGTGAAGTTGATGAAACAAAAATTCAGAATATTGAAACAGACATTTTAGCTGAATATTCAAGTCTAACGACATCAGACATTTCAGAACATTTAAAAATTGAGGGAGTCCTTACTCAAAATGAAATATTCTATGCTTATGTAGCAATAGTAGTTGGAGTTGTTTTGGTTGCTTTGTATTTTGTATTTAGATTCGATGTTGCTGAGGCACTTTCGGCATTGATTTGTGTCGCACATACGATTTTGTTTATTTTGTCTTTGGCCACGGTAACTCGAATTTCTATTGGTGCAAATTTTTACGCAATCTTAGGATTGATGGTTGCCTACACTTTGTTTGAATTAAATTCTATGTATGAATTTATGAGAAATACAAAATCAAACACCGCTGAAATAATTAAGCCAAATCTTTTAGTAAACAAAACAATTAAAAACAACTTGTTAAGATTTATGTTTGGAAGTGGAATGTTCGCGGTGGTGTTTTTAGTAATGTTATCACTAGGTTCTTTACCTATCAAAATGACTGCAATTGCAGGAATATTTGGACTTGTTGGTGTCAGTGTTAGCGTATTATTTGTAAATAGTTATTTTTGGACTTTCTTTACAAAAATCCTTCCACAAAAAAATAAAAAAATAAAACCAAAATCAAAAGAAGAAAAAGCATAATATTTTTGCCTTTCTTTTAACAGAAAGGCATTTTTAAATAAGGTGAAAATGAAATATAATTTATCATATGATAACAAAAATATTGATACAAATTTTGTCGCAAAGATGGCAAAAAAGTTTTTGTTAGATGAAAGAATTGTCGAACTGTTATATGGAAGAGGCATTAAAGATGAAAATGAATTGAAAAATTTTTTGGAACCTAACTTGTCCCAATTACATGACCCATATCTATTTGAGGATATGAAAATAGTTGTGGAAATAATAAAAAAACATATTGAACAAAAAAGTAAAATTTTAATTTTTGGCGACTACGACGTAGACGGCATTACTGCAAGTGCTATACTTTTAAAGTTCTTTGATGCATTTGGCATACAAGCATTCAATTTTTTACCTAACAGATATGAGGATGGTTATGGTGTAAATATCCCCGCACTTGAAAAAATCATCGAAAAATATAACCCCAATTTGATAATAACTGTGGATTGTGGTATTACAGCAGTTAATGAAGCGGAGTTTTTAAAACAAAAAAATATTGATATCATTATCACAGATCACCACGAGAAAGGACCGCAATTGCCAAACTGTCCCATTATTAACCCAAAAACTTCTAACACGTATCCTTTTAAAAGTTTGTGTGGCAGTGGGGTGGCGCTAAAAATAGTACAAGCGTTTTGGGGTTTAGACAATATCGACGAATATATTGCTATTTGTAGTATTGCAACCATAGCTGATATAGTCGATTTGCTAGACGAAAATAGAGCAATAGTGAAACACGGACTAGCTAAACAAAATCTTTTGCCAAAAGGCATTCGCAAATTGATTAACGTTTGCGGTATCAAAGGAGAGGCAAAATCTTCTGATATAGCCTTTAAAGTTGCTCCAAAGCTCAATGCTTCGGGCAGAATGGGTGATGCAGATAGATCGCTTTGTTTATATTTGGAAAACAAAGACAGTGAAATTAACAAACTTGTTAATGATATTATATCGTATAATATCAAAAGACAAGAACTATGCAATTTGGCATACATTGAAGCAAAACAAATGCTTGCCGAAAAAGACATTTATCACACCCCTGCGGTTATTCTTAGTTCTCCAACATGGGATTCTGGTATACTTGGCATCGTTGCCGCTCGAATAAGCGAAGAATATAATCGTCCTACTTTTTTGTTTAGTCAACAAGGAGATGAACTGATTGGTTCCTCACGAAGTGTAAATAATGTCAACATACATAGTATGTTGTCCCAAATGACTGATATTTTGGTCAAATTTGGCGGACATACTATGGCTGCAGGATTGACAATTAAGGTCGAAAAATTCGACGAATTCAATGACAGAGTGTTTGAGTACGTGAATAAGTTTTTTGTTAATGAAAATTTTGTACCTTCAAAAACATATGACTTTTATTTGAATGTCAACGATATAAATGTAGACTTCATTAAAGACATTGATAGGCTTGAGCCATGTGGTCACAACAATTTTAGACCAATATTTCTTGTTAAATTGAAAAACACAAAAGTCACATCATTAAAAAAATATCCGGAACATTTGGTTATGAACTTGGACAATATGTCGCTTTTGGCTTTTAATTCAAAATCAAAATACTACACGCTGTCTAGCGGAATTGAAAACTATGTTTTGGCAGATTTGGACATCGATAATTACAAAAATAAGCTAAAAATCAGCGGTAT
>JAQVLJ010000093.1 GCA_028704215.1 Clostridia bacterium | reverse complement strand
GTGCAAGAGGGTTAAGTGATAACCTTCCTTGTAACTTTGGTGTATTATCACCGCATTTCACGGCAACGTAAGCGTGTGCCAATTCGTGTATCATAAGTGCTATCAAAAATACTAATGTCAGTACAACGAATGCTAGTACTGCTTCATATCCAGTATATCCACTATTTTTGATTACAAATATCATTTACATCTCCAACGATCATTATATAACTTTGTACTATTATTGTCAATTTGCTCGTATTACTTTCTTCAAATTTGGCAATTTTTCTATTTTATTAATCAACGAGTCTAATTCAGCATTTGATTGAACATTTACTCTTATAGTTATTTCAGTTGTCTGATTTGGATTAATTTTTGAGCTTAGAGATACTATTGAAACTTTTTCTTTTTCTAACATTTGAGTCGTGTTGTTTAGCGCCTTTGAATCGCTATTAAATATTGCGTTCAATTTGGCTACATACTTACCTGTGCTTTCTTTGTCCCAATCAACATCAACGATTCTTACATTATCAAGGTATTTTACATTCACACAATCAGCTCTATGTACAGTTACACCCCGTCCTCGTGAAACGTAACCTACAATTTTATCTCCAGGTATTGGACTACAACATTTAGCAAATCTTGTCAACATATCCCCTTGGTAATTTACAAGTATTCCTTTTGGTTTGGTTGAACCGGCCGCAGAATATGTTCTTGTTTTTTTCTCAGGAATTATGATTTTATTAAGCACTTGCTCAGCACTAATGGAGCCAGAGCCAACGCCAGCGTAAACTTCGTCTATGGTATTAAAACTGTATCTTGAAATCATTTTTTTGAATTCATCACCTAAAACAATTTCGCTTAAAGATTTTCCTCTTTCTTTAATTGCTTTTTCAAGAATTATTTTGCCCTTTTTGATGTTTTCATCGATGAATTGATGCTTGAAAAATTGATTTATTTTGTTACGAGCGGAACTTGTTCCTACAAGTTTTAACCAATCTCGTGACGGACCTTTTGACGCTTTGTTTGTGATAATTTCGCAGATGTCACCATTGTTTAATTTTGTAGAAATAGGCACCATTTTGTCATTTATCTTTGCACCTACGCACTTGTGACCAATGTCTGTATGCACAGCGTATGCAAAGTCAATACAGTTAGCGCCAAGTGGAAATTTTAACACTTTGCCATTTGGCGTTTGTGCAAAAATCTCATCATTAAACATATCTGATTTAATATTTTCAATAAATTCTGCACTAGGTAATTGTTTGTTTTCTTCGATTAACTGTCGTAACCAATTTACTTTTTCATCAAAGGAAGTTGATTTGCGTTTTTCTTTATAAATCCAATGCGCTGCGACTCCGTATTCACAAAATTTGTGCATTTGTTCTGTACGAATTTGCACCTCTATAGGTCTATCATTTTCAGCAAGTATGACTGTATGCAGTGACTGATATCCATTTGGTTTTGGCATAGCAATATAATCTTTGAAGCGATTTGGTAGAATTGTAAATTCACTATTAATTTTGCCTAAAACAATATAACACTCATCTACTGTTTGTACTATTACACGAATTGCCATTAAGTCATATAATTGATTAATGGTAAGATTTTTTGATTTAACTTTTTTATAAACGCTTGCGAGATGCTTTTCTCTGCCCATTACGGTAAACTTAAAGTTCAATTCTTTTAATGAATGGCGGATTTTTTTCATTGCAAGAGCGATTTGTTCTTGTCTAGATTTTTTGTTTAACAATTCTTCCTTTGACAAACTTTCGTATATTTCTGGGTCGAGATATCGAAAACTAAAATCTTCAAGTTTATTTTTAATTTTGCTTAATCCCAATCTAGCCGAAAGAGGCGCATAAATATCTCTCACAGAATGAACAAAGATGTCCTTGTTTTCCATTTCAAGTTCGTTTATATGCTCTAAATTAAATAAGACATAACATAGCAAAATGACCAAAACTCTTAAATCTTTTGTCATCGCAATCAGCATATTTCTTATATTTTCTGCTTCATTGGTTATAGAACCATTATTTAAGAAGCCAACAGTATTCAAACCTTTCAAAATATCGGCCGTGGTTTTGCAATAGTCAATACTAATTTTGTCATAGTTAACTTCTTGTTTTGGTATCATTATATACAAACAAGTAGCAAGCATAGAAGGCTCACCTATTTTGAAATCTGCGGTCATTTTCAAAATATCAAGCATCATTTCGCTTTGAATTGCAGTTGCTTTTTCGATTAATAATTTGATAAGTTCGATTTTTGTTTTATTTTCAACGTTAATTTCTAATATTTTTAATATTTCTAATACATTATTCATTATCACCTCTCGACAATTTTAACATACATAAGCGATTGTAAAAAGCACTAGCGTTCAAAACACTTTTTTTGTTTGTAATAGAAATTTGCACATTCGTAGCATCGAAGTTAGCTATTCCCAATTCAATAAAAGTAAATAAACACACCGAAAATTGTAAAAAGTTATAATTAAATTTTGGGTCAATTTGCTTTTTTGCATTTTGGAATAAATTATATAAATTATAGTCAGTTATTTTGTTTTGTGCAATAAATTCAATTAGTCTAAAATAATTACCAAACAAGTTCCGATCGGTTGATATATTTCTAAATAGTGAATAACTAAATTGAGTTTTGGGCGGTAAATATATCGTGGCCTTCGTATGTTTGTTAAGTAAGGAAATATATCCAGTATGTAAAATTGGG
>JAQVLJ010000027.1 GCA_028704215.1 Clostridia bacterium | reverse complement strand
GTTCCAGTACAAAAGTCGCAACTGAAGTAGATAATTATGGGTTGTTGAACAAAATCTATGCAGGACAATTACTTGGCGGCATGCACGAGGCAAAGGTCTTTTATGCGTATACCAAAGGTAGAATTACAATTAACGACACTACTACAACAAATTATGTAATTTCAGAATTTTCTGCTATTAATCCAGCAGTCAACTATACCGATTTAAATATTGTCGCTCAGTATGTTTATTCTACTGTTAGTTACAGTTTGATTAGTGGAGCGACTATTCAGAATTTGATTGGTGAGCATAACCCTTCTCTTAGCAAAGGATATACTACTATTCAAATGACAACGGCTACTTTTTACGAAAGTTCTAATATTTGGAATATAAGCCTTTCCGATAATGACTTTTTTGGAATAAATGCAGATATCAATAGTGGTTATCCTTATATTAAGAAACCAAACAATGATGATGAGTCCATTGTAATAGAAGTACCACTTTCTATCGAAATACAAGTGGATGTTCAAAAAGATGAAATAAAATCTCGTTTAATTGATGTAAGTACCACAGAAACCAAATCTGTAATTTTGTTTATGTATCAACTTACAGAATTTTTGAGTGGCGATTCAAACGCATCCTTAACACAAGACAACATAAAAATAAACACAATTAATTTGGTAGATTTTATCAATTATACGATTATGCCAGAAAGCACAAGGTTATCACGTTTAAGTGTAGCTTCAAGCAATAATTCAGTTGTAGAGGTCAATAATCGTGGTGAAATTATTTTGAAAAAAGTTGGAAGTGCCACATTGACCATTTCCTCAGTACTTGACCCTAATCAAAGCGACAGTATAGTAATTTATGTCGTAAACGGCATCAATATTGGAGAAAATACTGATGGTAGTGTAGGAAGTGATGGCTTCAATTTATATTACAGTGCTGACGTTTCAAACGAAGCATACAAAGTAAATAACAAGTATTTGCGTATTCAAGTAGGCGAAGGTCTGCGATTGAATGAAAAATTCTCTGACATTATCACAGTTGGAAACAATAGATACAGATATGTTGTAAATACGAATACAGCTGTAAGTTATACACTTAACAACACTTCAATAACAGAAAATTACATTGAAATTGATGAACAATATTTTATCAATGACGGTACCCAATCAGATATTTTAGTAGTAAAAGGAAGCCGTTATGATATTACTGCACTGTTAAAAACAAGTGCCAATTTGTCCATTACCGCTTCTCCAAAACTCATTTATGGTTCCAATCAATATATTGATTTGGCTACAACTTTTGCAGAAGTATCAGGAGCAAGTGATTTAACCAAAACATTTACAGTAATTACACGTAAGGGCGCCCAAGACATATCAACTAGCGTACAAGAAATGACGCTTACTGCTAATGGTAGTCAAAAGGTATCCGTTTATATAGATACGGATGAAGATAGCATTTCTCAGTTGTTCGTAAAATTAGATGGACAGATTTTCAATTATTCAAATAACTTAAACGAGATTTTGAATTTTGATGCACAATCTACTTTCGATGAAGAAAATGATGTTTTGCAATTTGATTTTAATATTTCTGTAAAAGATTATTATATTAACCAAAATTACAGTTTTTCATTAGAATTTTCTGCCAACGGACATAGCGAAACACTAGTAATTAACATTGTCCCAGAAAACATTTTGAATATCCGTGCTATTAACTATTTGACTCAAAGAGTAGATAATCCTACTGAAAACACTGATTTTGCTAACGACTCTTTCTTTACTGAATCAGAATCAGACAAAATATTGCCAGGCGACAGTTATGGAAGTGTTTTAAAATTGGTAGTAAGCCCAGAAAACGCTTATTATGATTATATTAAAGTAGAAACCCTGAACACTCAATATCCAGCCTTGTTTAGTCAAGTATACAAAACCAACGTCAGCGGTTTGGGTGATGTCACACATTACAAAACTAATGTTGGTCAAAACATAAGCGGGTTGAACTATATTGTTTTGAACAAAATGACCAATACTGGCGTTGACAATGAAACACCTTCAATAAACGCTTCAAATAGAATTCCAGAATACTACGTTAGAATTGTAATTGACAGTACAGTGAAAGACCAAAACTATCAATTAAGAATTACACCTTACAGAAAGATTAATGGTGTAGACACCGCGTTAACTGGTGGAACAACTATTACTATACAAGCAGTGTTGTTGCCACAAATTACTGTAAATTATATTGCGCCAAACAATGAAACTATAGTAAATACTACACAGACTATCCCGCTTGCGTACAAGTCAAATGCTTTGTTGGACATCACAACAGCGAATACAAATGGCAGTGCACCTTCTTTCAAAGTTTATAAAGATGATAGTGAATTTGCTATGCCAAATACTGAAATAGCAGTGTACAACACTATTGAAAACGGTAGATATTATTTGCAGTACCTTGGCAATGAAGAAAGTTCGATTATTAATCATACTTTAAGAGTTGTCGCTACTGTAAAAAATACTATTAATGGTGTAGAAAAATACGACACAGATGAAATAAAATTTGTGATAAGAAAGGCAGTAATACATTCTGTGTCTGTAAAAAATGTATACAATGGTACTTTTAGTGCGACGTATGGCGATAGTACACGACTTGAAGCGTACTTTGATGAAGACGATATAAGTTACTATAACAATAATGACATCAACAAAACTATTTATGATTCAAATTATGAATATGACGCTGAAACAAATTTTATAAAAAAAATCCTTGACGATATTAACGCATCTTATTCATATTGGAAATATAAAACTAATGCCACTTATTACAATATCGAGCCAAATACAGAGGTCAATGGTTTGAATTTCTTGAGAGAAGAAGGATTGTTGTATCTAAAAGCAGTAAATAACCGCTCTAACGATGATAAAATATGTTTAAATTTCAAGGCTTATTACGCAATTGAAACCAGCAATTATCCTTTGCTTAATACTGGCTCAACAACGAATACTGATGTAACTTTGCAAACAGAATTTAATTTATCTTTTGCAAGTCCATCATCTTTGTATTCTGCAATACCAGTATATAGTGCAGAGCAGTTCTTAGAGATGTTACCTGGAAGACATTACATTTTGTTGGAAGACATTGTGCTTACAAACTATAATCCACTGGATATTGAGTTGGCAAGTTTTGATGGTAATGGTCACACTATAACCATTCAAAGTTTTGATTTGGAAACACCATTCGTTGAACAAACAATAATTGATGAATTATATTTGGCTTTGTTCAAAAATGTATACACTAATATGATTGTACAAAACATAGTCTTGAATGCTCCAACTGGCAGTGTGATCAATTTGTCAAATATAGATAATTTGGGAAGATATGCTGAGACAATATATTATGGTGGAATAGCCAACATTAATAATGGTGTGATTACAAATTGTATAGTAAAAGCAAATAGTGTAGACAAAACAAAAGAATTTTTGGTTTACTCTACTACTGAAAGCGAAAACTTGTACCATATTAACAATACTTTACAACTTAATATCAGTCGTCTTCCTTCTGGTGATTTACCTACAATGGAAGTAGGCGGATTGGTTACTCAAAATATGAATACTGGTTATATTACAAACAGCAAAGTAATGTACAGTATCAGCGCAAATGGTGATGTTGCGGGTGTAGTATGCAGAAATAGAGGAAGTATAGCTTCTACCAAATTTATCGGTGGCGAAATTAGAAACAACAATTCTGATACGGGAGAGTCCTTCAAAACTGCTGGATTTGCTATTACAAATTCAGGTAGTATAAAAATGTGTTATACAGAAGGCACTCGTGTTTTAAATGAAGCAACTAATTTAAATAATGACCAGTTGCGTAGTACAAAAGGTGGAATAAGAAGTTCGGGCTATTGTGCTGGCTTTGTATATTCTAACAGCAGCATTATATCAAATTGTTATGCCGATATGAATATGACTTCAAACGGATATATTTCTGGATTGGTGTTTGAAAATTCTGGCACAATGAGCAATTGTATTTCATTCTCGCGTTTTGCAAAAAGTGAATTTTATACACCTATTACTGGCATAGATGAGGCTAGTCGTCTGCCTTTGAACACTGGAAGTATCACAAATTGCTTGTACCTAGAAGGAAACTTGGGTGGTACTATAGTTAGCCCAGGAAAAAAAGTTAGCGCAGCGAATATAGTATCAAATACTTCAGATTTTGTAGATTTCATATTTGATGATAGTAACATAGCCGTGTGGAAATTTACAGCATTCAATTCGTACAATAGACCAAATCTAGTAAGTTGTAATGTTACAAATAACCCTACAAGATATTTATCTTATACGGAAAGTAATGTTACTTCAGGTGCAATTACATATTATTATTCAGGTACAAATAACAACTCTTTGGGTACTTCTCAAAATCCATACATAATCTACGATGCCCTTAGTTATAATACTTATTTTAATATTACAGAAAACGTTTTAACAGGTAGTTATAGAATTGTCCGTAATATTGATTTGATGGAATTACAAGAAAATCCAGTAACAGTAAACAAAAAGTTTATTGGCGAAATTGAAGGTAATGGAATGAAGGTATATAATGTTACAATATATACTTCACAACAAGCCCAGAACCTTGGATTGTTTGCCGAAATTGGATCGGGTGGCACAATACAAAATCCGTTTGTGCGTAACCTAGAAATTGTCTGTACCGAACTTAATGCATCTAACGTCACAAATGTAGGTGTTTTGGCTGGAACGTTAGATAAAGGTAATGTCTTTAATATTAATATAAATAATAATGGTTTGACAGTTATCGGCAAAAACGTTGTTGGTGGCGTGTTTGGACTTATGAAAGGCAAATTCAAAGCAAACGGTCTATACAGCAATGTAAGTGTAAATAGTGGCTATCGACTTGTTTCTGCATCAAAATATAATTTGTATTACAAAGATATTTATGGCGAAAATTTGACTGAAATTTCTTATGCTGGTTGTATTGCCGGTATTGCTGACAATACGGATGAACAATACAATATACCAACTATGAAAGTTGAAGGTGCTGTGACAGTATTGGGCGAAACAGTTGGTACATATTTTGGTTTAATTGGTCAAAATATGATGCTTGATGGCATAAGTTATACTTTGGTAGAAAATACTAGCCTTAAAGCAAAATTTGTCGCAGGCGGTATAGTCGGCGAGAACAGAGGAGTAATAAAGAATACAAATATTATATATCCAAATGAAATAACAACTGCTATCGGCAACTTGTTATTAGGTCAAAGTGCCGACACTATTTCAGGTGCAAATACCACAGCATTTTCTCAGAACACAAAAGTAACTGGTGGATTGGTGGGCGTCAATATATCGGTAAGTAGTGCAACGGGCAAAATAAATAACTGCCGTAGTTATGTCAACGTAATCAACAATTCTGCAATAGGTGTATCTGGGGGGTTGGTAGGTCGAAATGTCAATGGATATATATCTAACAGTACTGCCACAGGTATGGTTTTCGGAAAGTATGTAGGCGGTTTGGTAGGTACTGAAACGAATATCAAACAGTACAAATCCGGAGAAATTTCTTCATCAAGCGCACGTTTCTTTGTCAGCTCAATTACAAGAGCAGGTGTTGCATACTCTGAATGTAGCGCATTAAATAAATGGGAAAGCAAATATCTGCCACAGTTTGTAGACCTTAACACTCTAAAATATAGTCGTGTCATAGGTGGAATTGTGGGAGCATTCCAAGGCGATAGTACAGATAATAATACGTTTAGTGCTTGTGAATACAATAATGCATATAAACACAATGTTGATGTAGACAGCACATCTCCTTTTGCAAGTGGATACTTTGGGCTCAATCCTGTCGCTATTGTTAATTCTAGCATAGACAATTGGATATCACAGAATGGATACAATGGCCCATCTATTTTGATATACGATACTAGTGCGGTAGATGCTTTGCAAAGAACAAACGAAACAATAGAAAACGCAAATGGCATTACACTAAAAGATATAGACGTATTTACGTATAAAATTGCTGAAATAAATAAAGAAATTGATATAGATTTTACTACAACTTCTGAAATAATAAACGGCATTACTTATACAAGGATAGGCAATCATGTTAATATCACAGAAATTCCGCTTATGACCCGAATTAGTCTGATAATCTCTAGCGCAAGTATGTTTTCAGTTGGAGAACAAAATGCCTTATCAAATGGTGAAGGCACTTATAGTTTGACAATATATGTTTATGCATATTCAAATGAACTAAGTCCTGTCAGCTTATAATAAAAAAAATAGGCAATCATATTGATTACCTATTTTATTTTTTGTATTAATTTTTATGCTGTTCGGTTTTCCCACAAACTCGTTATCCAATCATCAACGTTGTTTATCACATAACGTTCTAATAAATCATTTGAAAAGTCATATACATATTTTGTAACTTGTGTATGTTCGTGAATTGTTGGGTCGATAAAATTGTTTACCGCAGGGATGAAAGTCAAACCAACTAATGCAACCATACCTACACCGATAGTGAGAGCACTACGTGCAAGACCAAATAACAATCCTAAGAATTTGTCTAATGTACCAAATGTAGTACCCTTAGTAGCATTTGACAATGTCTTAGACAAGAATGCCAATACAATTTTGAATACTATATAAGTCAAGATACCGGCAACAACAATGAAAATTAAACTACCAAGAGTTGCACCCAATACATCAGCAACGGAGGCTTCTTCTGTAAAAGGATTTCTTTCTAATACAATTCTAATAATTCTTTTTAACAGACCAAATGTAGAGTCTGGAATACTACCTACTAGACTGCTTCCTTCAGTACCCGCCGCCCTAGTAACTGTATAAAACTCTCCTTGTGTAGCAAAGTATTCAGTGATTTTACCAGAAATTAACGCTGTAAAGTTGTAAATTTTGTTTAACAAACCTGCAACGTATTTTGCTGAGTACACAGAACCAACGATAACCGCAATATTACCTACCGTAGACATCAAAGATTTAATAAAACCTTTTTGTACAGCTTTGACACAGTAAATCAGCACGATAATTACTAGCACAATATCAAATGCATAGCCCACAATTGTCATAGTATCAAGTAAAGTTAACATAAGAACTCCTTAATAATTATCGAAATTATAGCATATGCAAAATGACTTGTAAAGGTGAGAAAGATAAATTGTGAAAAAAATGTCAAAAAACGATTATTTATAAATTAATTTTGATTAGTTAGCAAAATACTTTGTCTATAAAACAAAAATATTGACCAAACTTTATATTTTATAATATTTCATTATATTATTGACTAAAATATTTTGTGTACAAAATTGCAATTACAAATTATATATGATATTTATATATAATCATTATTAGTATTTTATCATATAGATAATTTGTCAAAAATAATTGTGTTACACCACATTTTGTGATAAGATACTTTATTAGCAGGAGTAAACATTTGATGAAAGAAAATACAAAAAAAGTTATAATATATCTAGCAGTATTTGTTTTGTTGCTTGTTTTGGTTTACATGATTTCTAACAACAACAAAAATGACCAAAAAATATCATATACAGAGTTTATTACAAAGGTCGAGGCGGGCGAAGTGGCCGAAATCGATGTTTTGGGCGATACTGTACGTATTAGAATGAAAGAAGATGGAGTTGATGAAGATGATTTTCCAAAAGAAATCGACTATTTTTGTACGTATATGTCTGTCGATCAATTGGTAGAATTTGTAGATACTTACAACGCTGATCCTTTAAATGAGGACAATATTATTGAGGCAACTTATAAGTTTAAAGGTGAATCAGTTTTAGTTACAATCTTGCCATATTTGAGTGTCGGCATTATGATTATTTTTGGTTTTATTATATTCAAAAATTTTGTGAGCGCAAACAACAAAGGTATGACTTTTAGTCGTAGCAAGGCAAAAATGGTGGTAACATCTAAGATACGTTTTACTGATGTTGCAGGTGCAGATGAAGAAAAAGAAGAACTAAGGGAATTGGTAGAGTTTTTGAAAACCCCTCAACGATTTATCGCATTGGGTGCGCGTATACCAAAAGGTGTACTGCTTGTCGGACCTCCAGGAACGGGAAAGACTTTGCTTGCAAAAGCAGTTGCTGGCGAAAGCAATGTACCATTTTTCAGTATTTCAGGTTCAGACTTTGTTGAAATGTATGTTGGTGTAGGAGCATCTCGTGTACGAGATTTGTTTGATCAAGCAAAAAAACATGCACCTTGTTTGATTTTTATAGATGAAATAGACGCAGTAGGTAGACAACGTGGTGCCGGACTTGGCGGCGGAAGTGATGAAAGGGAACAAACACTCAATCAGTTGCTGGTAGAGTTAGATGGCTTTGAATCAAACGAAGGCATAATTGTACTTGCGGCTACCAATAGATCTGATATTTTGGATCCAGCTTTGATGCGCCCAGGCCGTTTTGATAGGCAAGTTTATGTTCATATGCCAGATGTAAAAGGCCGTGAAGAAATTATAAAAATTCACGCACGCAACAAACCAATGGATTCGGAAGTAGATTTCAAACGAGTTGCGCGATTAACAAGTGGTATGTCTGGTGCCGATATAGAAAATCTTTTGAACGAAGCTGCAATTTTGGCAGCGCGTGATAACAGATTGTCAATTACCATGGTTGACATCACAGAAGGAATAAACAAAGTCCTTATGGGACCACAGAAAAAGAGCAGACTCATTACGCCAGAAGATAAAAAAATTACAGCAATTCATGAAGGCGGACACGCTATTGTTGCACATTCTTTACCAATGTGTGATAAAGTACAAGAGATATCAATCGTACCTCGTGGAGATGCGGGAGGATATACTTTAACGTTGGATGAAAAAGATGCAACCCATATTACTAAAGAAAAATTGTTGCAAACTATCACAATGATATTGGGTGGACGTGCTGCTGAAAGTATAGTAATGAAAGATGTGACAACAGGAGCATCAAATGATATGCAACGCGCCACAGAGATTGCTCGAAGAATGGTAGCCGAATGGGGTATGAGTGATGATATTGGTTTGGTTTCACTCAATCACCAAAGCGAAATCTTTGTAGGACGCGATTATCAAAAACAAATTGCTTACAGCGAAAACATTGCAAGTATTTTGGATAAAGAAATCAAAAAAATAATAGACAGTTGTTTCGAAAATGCAAAAAAAATAATCAAAGAAAAACAAAGTGTTTTGGATGGATTGGTTAGTTTGTTGCTGAAAAAAGAAACCATTTATACGGAAGAATTTGATCTTTTATATAATGGCACTTCGGTAGAAGAAATAATCAAAGTTATCGACAGAAAAGAAAAACAAAGCAAAAAACGTCAAAAAACTTTGAAAAAACAAGCCGAACAAAGTTCGCAAAAGAGAGACTTTGCGGTGCGTTTGCAAACGGCAGAAGCATTATTTAAGGCTGGGGTAATTACAGAAAAAGACTTCGAAAAAGTAAAAAATGATGTCAAAGTTGCTGAAAACGAGCAAAAAGATGATAAAAATTCTGACAAAAAATAACTAAATTAAATTTGTATAAAACATATTAAGAATAAGGAGCAAGACATATGAAAAAAATGGGTGCAATAATTAGTCTATCATTAATAGGCGCCTTGATAATTACTACTATTACACTAGCGTTGATTCCATTTAATTATATGATGAATATCAGCACACCTGATATAATTTCTGTGTACAAAGACGGCACAAAAACCACATATTTAAAAGATGTTGAAAGTGAAAAATTTGATGAAATTTTTGAATTGTTTACAAAGGGTTTTAAAGTAAATATAATGAGCGCAATTTTCAACGGCAATTTTAAAAAATCCGAATTGGTTATTGGTCAGACCCGCAGTGAAAGTTTAAATTCTGGCACAAAGTTGATGTTTGAATACAATACACCACAAGTTTTAAAAGATGGTAATGACAATTATAACAACGGCGAAGTCACTTATGAATATTTGGTTTTTGAAATATCCGAAACAGATGATATGATTTTGCAAAAATGCCATATAGCAAATACCGATGTAATATCAAATTATGTCAGTTACAAAAATTATTATGAAACTTTATGTAATTTTAGTGAATTATATAATTTTATCAATTTATAATTCAAAATAAACAATATTTTTAAAGACACCTCATAAAGGTGTTTTTTATATCTATTTTTGTCTTTTTTGCACCCAAAATAGCGTTATTTTGCTATTATTAGACCAAAAGAAACAAAAAACAAATTTCATAAAAAATTTTGGAAAAAAGTGTTGACAAAGAATTTCTACTATGGTATTCTACAAGAGCATCGGCATTTTTTATGCCTTTGTAAATGAACCATAACACTTAAATAGGTTAAGGAAAATAAAAAGAATGTATAAGAAATTTAAGTTCTTTTCAATTCCATTTTGAGACAACAACGAAAAAAATAAAGTCAAGCATTTTGCTTGAGTTATGATTGAACATTAGAGTTTGATCCTGGCTCAGGACAAACGCTGGCGGCGTGCTTAAAACATGCAAGTCGAACGGGGGTATGTGTAGCACTGATTATTCATATATTGGATAATGAGTGCTATGCTTATCCTAGTGGCGAACGGGTGAGTAACGCGTGAGTAATCTGCCTTTTACTGGGGGATAACAGATAGAAATATTTGCTAATACCGCATAAGACCACAACTTCATTAGGAAGAAGGGGGCAAAGGAGTAATCCGGTAAAAGATGAGCTTGCGTTTCATTAGCTTGTTGGTGAGGTAACGGCTCACCAAGGCGACGATGGATAGCCGATCTGAGAGGATGACCGGCCACACTGGAACTGAGATACGGTCCAGACTCCTACGGGAGGCAGCAGTTAGGAATATTGGGCAATGGAGGAAACTCTGACCCAGCAACGCCGCGTGAAGGATG
>JAQVLJ010000026.1 GCA_028704215.1 Clostridia bacterium | reverse complement strand
GTGAAGGATGAAAGTCTTCGGATTGTAAACTTCTGTATTAGAGGAAAAAGAAAGTGATGGTACTCTAATAGAAAGCCACGGCAAACGACGTGCCAGCAGCCGCGGTAAGACGTAGGTGGCAAGCGTTGTCCGGAATGACTGGGCGTAAAGGGAGCGTAGGCGGTTATTTAAGTTTAATGTGAAATCCTGTAGCTTAACTACAGAACTGCATTGGATACTGGGTAACTGGAGTATGGAAGAGGTAAGCGGAATTACTAGTGTAGCGGTAAAATGCGTAGAGATTAGTAGGAACACCAGCGGCGAAGGCGGCTTACTGGGACATAACTGACGCTGAGGCTCGAAAGCGTGGGGAGCAAACAGGATTAGATACCCTGGTAGTCCACGCCCTAAACGATGTATACTAAACTAAGGTAGTATCGACACTATCTGAGTTGTAGCTAACGCGATAAGTATACCGCCTGGGGAGTACGAACGCAAGTTTAAAACTCAAAGGAATTGACGGGGACCCGCACAAGCAGCGGAGCATGTGGTTTAATTCGATGCAACGCGAAAAACCTTACCAAGGCTTGACATAGGATGCATAGTCATGAAAGTGATAAAGTTATAGCAATATAACATCCATACAGATGGTGCATGGTTGTCGTCAGCTCGTGTCGTGAGATGTTGGGTTAAGTCCCGCAACGAGCGCAACCCTTGTCATTAGTTGCCAGCATTAAGTTGGGGACTCTAGTGAGACTGCCGTAGATAATACGGAGGAAGGTGGGGATGACGTCAAATCATCATGCCTCTTACGCCTTGGGCTACACACGTGCTACAATGGCCATTACAAAGAGACGCAATACCGCGAGGTGGAGCAAAACTTAAAAAATGGTCTCAGTTCAGATTGTAGGCTGCAACCCGCCTACATGAAGTTGAAGTTGCTAGTAATCCCGAATCAGCATGTCGGGGTGAATGCGTTCCCGGGTCTTGTACACACTGCCCGTCACACCATGGGAGTCGGGGGTACCCAAAACCAGTGAGCTAACCAGTAATGGAGGCAGCTGTCTAAGGTAAAACCGGTGACTGGGGTGAAGTCGTAACAAGGTAGCCGTACGAGAACGTGCGGCTGGATCACCTCCTTTTAAAGAGTTATCTTTAAGGTCGACGTATACAAAATTTTGTATATGAAATAGTGTGTTGAAAGCAAACAACAAAAACTCTTGTTTTTCTCAAAAACAAGTAAAAATTAACCTATTGTAAGTTATGGATATTTGAAAGATGTTCGGTTAACCCCCGAGCATCTTTTTTTTTTGTTAATATTTTTTCGACAAAAGTAGTTTTATTGCACTAAATATTGCAATCGAATTTTTCACACATTATATATACACAAATTACGACAAAAAACTAAATTTTAACACTATTTCGTTGACAAAAAATGGCCAATGTTCTACAATACTCTTGATATTCAATCACTAGGAGATCTTAAATGAAGAAATTTAACAAAATTGCATTAGTAATTCTTACTTTCGTATTTGGATTAAGTTTGTTTCTAGGTAGTCCATTGACTACTTACGCAATACCAGCATCTGGTGATGGCGTTGTTATTTCAAACCAACAAGTGCCAACACTAGTAAAAGATGGCGATAATATGTTGTTGCCAGTTCCCACTGTTACAAAATATGATGGTGATCCACTTACTGTTGACCCAGCTGATACTGTAATAAGTGCCTGGTTAGTTAATAATGGTAATGGTATTACAAAAAAATATTATTTTAACGATAGTACTGCAACAGTTCACACTGTATATGCAAATGGCGTAACAGCGGACACATATACTACCACTGTTGACAGTGCTGAAAAGATTGTTGGTAGCGGTGCTAGTAAAAAATTGTCTATTGACAGTACTTTGTTAGACGAAACTACTTATTATTTGACTTACAAAGTTGAAGCCAATAGTCAGTTGTATTATACCAATCAATACAAAATTGTTGTGCAAAAAGATGAATACACTCTTGAATTGGAAGAGGGTATAATTTTGCCTTCAACAATTAATAAGGGAAATGATGATATTGTTCTCCCTAATGCTGTAATTTATGACGAAAATGGTGATGAGGTTACGGATAACTATACAGTAGAAGTTTATTATAGTACAAGCTCTACACCACTTTCATTATCTACTGATACAAACGGAAGATATACTTTTAAAGCGCTTAATGATGGCGAATACAGAATATATTACTCTTATAATTCTGCAAAATTGAGCAATTATCCAATTAGTATAGTTGCTGATCCAAATTTTGATGCTACAGAAATTACTTTGAAAGGAACTGCTTCTTTCCCAGTAGCATATTTGAATGAAGCCGTTACTTTGCCAAAACCTAGTGTGAGCGATGAAAACGGAAATTCAATTAACGTAGTAACTACTATGACTGTAAAATATAATAACAACGGTACGCTTGAAACAGTTACAGTTACAGATGGTAAATTTACTCCTACACAAGTAGGTAAGTATATTGTAACTTATTCAGCCGTAGATTATTTTGGAAACATTGTAAAATGGAATAATGGCACAACAACTACTTTGACTTATACTTATAATGAAATCAAAGATAGTAAAGCACCTACATTGGTTGTTGCAGAAGACTATGATAGCACTACTGCCACATTAGAAAATGTAGTAAATGCAGAGTGGGCTGTACCAACAGTTTGGGGAAAAGAAGATATTTACTTCCCAGCAATTTATGGTTGGGATGCCGTAAGTGATTATTCAGATTTGACTTTTGTTAGAAAATTAGTATACAGAGCAGACAGAAGCAAAGTCTATGATATTGATGACGATGAAAGAGGAAAAACAGTTTCTGGAGCAGACGCTACTTACGATAAGGGTGTAGTATTCAACTTCAAATCTACCGAAACATTTAACTTTGGTGATTATGATGTTATTTACAGAGTTCAAGATGAGTCTGGAAAATATACAGAAAAGACTTTTGTCTTGTCAATCAAAGATTATGTTGCCTTAACCGACAATGATGCTCCCGTTATTACTTTAAATACAATTGATAGTTATATAAACCCTACATTGCCTTTGTCTTTCAAAAAGCCTAGTGCAGTTGACAAAAATACAGCTATTGAAAATGCAATAGACAATAACGTTAGAATCAAAACTTATTATTTTTATGGCGAACAATCAGATTTTAGCGAATCAGAATTCTTGGACGCCTATGAAGCAGATAGATATTTGACAGATTTTAGTGATGTTACTTTAGGAGTTGACCTTGTTGACACCACAGAAGTTGATAGTTCAAATAGTAACAATTATCTTGTAAATTTTCAAAATTATACTGGCGAATCTTATGTAACAATCTTGGTAGTAGCATTTGATGATGGCACTAGCAATACAAATGTTGGAATAGGTAACGTTGCTTTCAAGTATCATACTGCTACTTTGGCTAACGTAACTGAAACTGGAATTCCTACAATTCAAAATGGACAAAATGCACAATTTGTTGTAGAAGATGATGAGACAAAAGAAACTATTAGCCAAAATGAAACTATTATTATTCCTTCTGTAACATTTGCTGACACAGTAGATAGTAGATTGACATTGTCTGTAAAAGTATTTGACAAAAATAGCAATGCAATCACTGTTTACAACAATACCCAAAGCATTTATGGATATAGTAATGGAGTAGGTACTTATCTTGCTACTATTTCAAATGCAAAATTTGATACCACAGTTTATGGAAAATACAAAATAGTATACACAGCAACTGATGCTGCTGGCAATAGTATAAATTTGGTTCGTACTGTTGAATGTGAAAATACAACACGTCCTATTATAGAAATAAACAACACTATTCCTTCAACATTGGAATTTGGTGAAAGCATGACTATTCCTTACGGAATTGTACGTACTGGTGAAGGAGATATACTAGTTTCTGATTTGGTTCCTACAATTACGGGGCCAAGCTATACAAGCACTGGATATATGACTATTTGTCCACAAGAAGTTGGAACTTATACAGTAGCATACACATACACAACAGGTGGCGGAATAGAAGCTATACCTAGTCCTGTATATACTATTGAAGTATCCGATACAACTGATCCAACTATTGAATCTATGAGTATTGTGACTTATGGAGATGCTGATAAAATTTATAGTTTGCCAGAATTGAAAGCAAACGACGCAAGTGGTATTGATTGGTCAAAATCCGGTATCAAAGTTACCAAAGGCGGTGAAGAAATCACTTTGACTTATAATAGTACAACTCGCAAATTTGAATTTGACCCTGATGATAATAAGGGAGAATACGTTGCTGTTTATACAGCAGTAGATAATCAAGGTAGAAAAACAACACAAACTTATACTATCAAAATAGGTGATTATGAAAAACCTGTTATTGATGTGGAAGAATTATCATTGCCTACTACTCTTACAAAAAATGGAGAAGTAGTGATTGATTTGAACAAAATTGTAATAACTGACAAGATCAATTCTTCAAGTGAAGCAACGGCTATTGACAAAACAAATAATTTATATGGTTTTTCAATGGTAGTAACTGACGCTAGTGGAAATACTCAATCTCCAATTAAGGTGACTGATGAAGTTGGTACAATCGTAGAAATGGACGATGAGAGTGCACAATTCTTGACATACAAATTTGAAGAAGTGGGCAAATACACTATTACAATTACTATAAACGATGAAAACAATAATGTAACAACCAAAACTTTGGAAATTACAGTTAGAGAACGTGTTGGTAGCGCAACACTTACCGATGACCAAATCGGTGTAATATTAATTATCGTTTCGCTAGTATTGTTGGCTGGTGTTATATTGTACTTCGTGTTGACAGGCAGAAAATCTAAACTATCTGCTATCAAAATTGATGACAAAAAAACTAAATAACAAATAGAAAATGGACACTTAATGTGTTCATTTTTTTTGTAATAAAAATTATCACCATTAATTGTCAAAATGCGCGACTATTGACAATATCAAATTTTTAATATAATATGTATAATGATGAATAAGAAAATAACGAATTTTATGTATTTTGTTTTGATAGCGATACTTTCGTTAGTAATCTTTTCACCAGCGTTTATAAAAAGCAATCCAGTATCGGCGGACAATAATCACAACACTGAAACAGAAATCATAGAAGAAGTAGACCCCGATGTAGAATTGCCAGAAGAAATCGATTGTATGGTAAGTATAAAAAATGCTGAAGATGTAGTAAAATATGCCATGTTATCATTTGGTAGTGCTATGACTATAGACAGTACTACAACAGGAACTGCTGTAACTAGCACGCCTATAGGTACTGTAACACAACAGGTTTATGGTGCTACAAGAGTTGATAGTAATGGTAATGCTTTGGTCATAAATAGTAGTGTCAAAATTGCTGGACCAGTAGGACGAAATGTTTATTCTCTTACTTACTTTGATGGAAATAGTGTCTACATGCGCGACACAACAAATGTTAACACTTCATTCAAACCAACCTTTTCACAGGGGTGGAAAACAATGACTGTTCCGACTTATAAAGAAACTTATGGCATTTTTGCGGGTGAATTAAACTATACTATTAATAGTAGTACCATAAAAAGCTTCGGAACAATGAAAAAGAAGCTAATTGAGAAAAATAATCAAAAAACACTATTTTATTCAACAAAAATTTCATTAGATACTAAATTATCCGTGACAAATTACCAAAAGTATGTTAAAATCTTTTCAGAAAGTACCAAAATTCCCGAATTTTCAAAAATTGACTTGGAATTTTTAATAGATAAAAACGGAAACCTTATATCATATACAGTAATAGAATCATATTCGATAAAATCACAAGGATTTGAAGTCACAATCAACGCAAATATGACCACATCATACAACGATTTTTCAAAATACTTTTTATTAGAGGACCCTAGAAAATGAAGAAAAAATTAAAATATAGCAATATAATAATATTATTTTTGACCTTGATTATGGCATTTGTTACCATAAACGCGGTCAATGGTTTTTCGACAGATAATTCAGAAGTTTCGTCTTCTACTCCAAACAACACTGAAATTATAGATGAAAACGAAATTGATGAAAGTGAAATTACTCCTGGAAACACAAGTAGTATTGTGTATACGGAAGCAGATTGTTTGAAGGCATGGGATTATGCTTATAGTGTATTGCAAGATGGTATGGGATACAAACTGACAACAGCACAATCCATTCTTATTCATTTGTTTGGAGGAAAAGAACAAGTCTTTTCTACTACAAGAAGTAAATATAGTGACAATACAATATACAATTATGCAGAATCTCATGGAAGTAAAGACAACTATGAAGAATATTTTTACAATCCTAACACACAAAAGATATATTTGAGAGAATCGACTGTATCTAACAAATTTTCTTCTACACAAGTCATGTCCGAGAGTCAATTTATTTCTCGTAAAGGAAACACTCCAAATAAATCTGTGCTTATTTTGAACTCTTCTACTATACAAGGCAGTACTTTTAGCAAAAAGTATCTTCGTACCACAAATACTAATGGCACGACAAAACTTGAAAGATTGTATTCTTTTAGAACAATTCTGAATAGTGGGGCAGCAGCAGAGTATAAAGTGGCTGTAAAAGATGGTGCAAAAGACTATACAGACGGAAAAGACCCTAGATTTACAAGCATTTGGATGGACTTTACCGTGAATGAAAAAGGCTATTTTACTGAAATCAAATATGGCGGTACTTATGTTGTGCATGGCTATGGCGTCGATGTAAATATTGACTTCCAAAGTACTGAAACTTATGACCAAAATTTTATGAATATATATAATATGCCAAGTGCACCTAGTTGGGCAGTTTAAAAAGATTATAAGAGCACTCGTTAATAGCGAGTGTTTTTTGTTGCAGATTTTTTTGAGTTATAGTATTATTTTGTTATGAGTTTCAAAAATGAACCAAAAAGAGAAAGCTGTTATTTGTTTGGACCATATAAGTCTAATGAACGAATGGAATATTCTCTCAACGAACTGAAAAACTTGGCAGAGTCTGCACTACTTGAAGTAAAAGGAGTGGGCAGCTGTATTTTGCGTGAAATAAATGCTCACAGTTACATTGGTAGTGGAAAAGTTGAAGAATTAAGAGATACCGTCAAAGAATTAGGCGCAGATCTGCTCATTTTTGACGTGGGTTTGACAGGCTCACAAATTCGCAATCTTGAAGATGAGATTGGTTGCCGAATTATTGATAGAACTATGCTTATTCTCGATATATTTGCCAGTCGTGCCCAGTCGCACGAAGGTAGATTACAGGTGGAACTTGCTCAACTGAAATATATGTTACCTAGATTAAATGCCCTTGAAGGCAGCAGTGGTAGATATGGTAGTGGCGGTGTTGGAATGCGTGGTCCAGGAGAAACAAAACTTGAAACGGACAGAAGATATATAAAAGAAGCGATTTTATCAAAAGAAAAAGAAATTGCTGATGTTAAGCGACATCGTACAGAAAGTCGTAAACAACGCAAAATGAACGTAAAAACCGTTGCCCTGGTTGGTTACACGAATTCAGGTAAAACAACGCTTTTAAACACCATTACAAAAGCACAGGGCTATGCAGACGATAGATTATTTGCAACTCTTGACGTTTTGACAAAAAAAGTATGGGATAATGGTGTGCATTATGTGTTGTCTGATACAGTAGGATTTGTGTCAAACTTACCACACGAATTGACTTATGCATTTTCTGCTACACTAGAAGAGTCAGCAGATGCCGATGTATTATTGATTGTATTAGATGCCAGTGATAAGCAAAAATATGAGCAATTAAAAGTGGTTTTGGATGTTTTGGACGACTTAAAGTGTGATAAAAACAAGATGATATTACTTTATAATAAAATTGATAAATTGACTCAAGAAGAGATTTTAGACTTAAAAAATGATTTTGAATTTCCAAATATCAAAATTTCAGCCAAAAGCAATGACAACATTGACAAACTAAAAGAAATTGTTAGGTCAAAATTATTATAAAAACAACAAAAAAGCGACTATAATCGGTCGCCTTTTTTGTAAAGCAAATAACGGAGAATGTTTTTTTGCTTTTTAGTTGCTTCTTTTATGTATGGTCAGATATTAACATCTATTCTTTTGACCGCCACCACATCCGCAGCAGCAAAGCAACAAGAGAATGATAATTAAGAAGCATGGGTCAATGCAGCATCCACAGTTACATAATAATAAAATTAATATTATTATCCAGCAGCAGTCGCCACCGCCTCCGAAGCCACAATTGTCTTGATGGCAATCCCCACCAAACATGCTGTTAAACATTTGTTTTTCCCCCTTTGTAAATTTGTTGTTCTTTTGAAATTATGTAAATGTATTTCTTTTGTATTTCAAAAAAATCTTTTGTATATTTCATAGTATGTTTATTTTTTCAAAGTGTGAAGAAGACTCGTTTTTCGTTTTAAATGTTTAACTTAGTTGCTTTTTGTTAATATATATTATATAATATAGTATATTAGATAATATATAAAAAAATAATTTTTTAGGAGCAACTAATGAACGAAATAGAATTGACCAAATCGAAAAAATATGATGAGAATGATATCCAAGTCTTAGAAGGTTTGGAACCAGTACGTAAGCGCCCCGGAATGTATATTGGTTCAACAGATGAAAGAGGACTTCATCACATTGTTGTAGAAATTGTAGATAATTCTATTGATGAAGCAATCGCTGGATATTGTAACGAAATTAGCGTGGAAATATTGGCTGATGGTGGCTGTAGAGTTACAGACAATGGACGTGGTATACCTACTGGAATACACAAAACAGAGGGCATCAGTGCTGTTGAGGTTGTTTTGACCAAACTCCATGCTGGCGGTAAGTTCGGTGGAGAAGGATACAAAATTTCTGGTGGTTTGCACGGTGTGGGGCTATCTGTTGTTAATGCGCTTTCTAGCAAACTGACAGTAGATATTTTTCAGCACGGAAACCATTATTTTCAAGAATATCATAGAGGTATTCCTACCGATAGATTACAAGTTGTGGGTAAAGAAGATAGAACAGGTACTGTCGTTACTTTTTATCCTGATTCTGTTATTTTTGAAACAACTGACTTTATTTATGAAACATTAAAATCACGTATAAGAGAAATAGCATTTTTAAACAAAGGTTTGTTACTACACATAGAAGATCAAAGACTAGAAAGAGAACAAAAACACACTTTTCAATTTATGGGAGGTATAGCAGAATTTGTTCAAGACCTAACAAAAAATAAAGAGTGTGTGTTTGATGAACCTATATATATCAACAAGTTTTATACGACAAAAAGCCCAGAGGGTGCACAAAATCCTTGTGAAATTGAAATCAGTTTTCAATACATTGATTCTTATTCAGAAAACATTCACTCTTACGCAAACAATATTCACACAGAAGAAGGTGGCGCACACTTAGATGGCTTCAAAAACACTATTACTCGCCTTTTAAATGATTACGCATTAAAAAATAAACTATTTAAAGACAATGAAAAATTATCTGGCGACGATTCTCGTGAAGGCATTGTTGCAATAGTGAGTGTAAAACTAAGTGACCCTCAATTTGAAGGACAAACAAAAACAAAATTGGGCAACAGTGAAATGCGTACTTTGGTAAGCAAAGCACTTAGTGAAACTTTTGAAGAATATCTTGAAGAACATCCAAAGGAAAGCAAAAATCTTATAACCAAATGTGTTTTAAGTCAACGTGCTCGTGAAGCAGCTCGTAATGCGCGAGATTTGGCACGTAGAAAGTCAGTTCTAGAAAACAGCACTCTACCTGGAAAACTAGCCGATTGTAGCGAAAAAGACCCAAAAGACTGCGAAATTTACCTTGTGGAAGGAGATAGTGCGGGCGGTAGTGCAAAACAAGGAAGAGATAGACGCTTTCAAGCGATATTGCCTTTGCGTGGTAAAATACTTAATGTAGAAAAAACTCGTGTAGCAAAAGCCCTGGAAAACGAAGAAATAAAAAGCATGATCACTGCATTTGGTTGCGGAATTACTATTGATTGTGACCCTGCAAAATTGCGTTATGACAAAATTATTTGTATGACAGATGCGGACGTAGATGGAAGTCATATTCGTACATTATTGTTGACATTCTTTTTTAGATTTATGAAACCACTAATCGAAACAGGACATATTTATGTAGCTCAGCCCCCGTTATATAAGGTAACTCGAAACAAACAAGTTACGTATTTTTATTCTGACTCTGAGTTAGAAAAAGAATTTGAATTGAATGGCAAAAAAAATATGGATTTGCAACGATACAAAGGTCTAGGAGAGATGAATCCAGAACAATTGTGGAGTACGACAATGAATCCAGAAAACAGAATTTTGAAACAAATTACTATGGAAGATGCCATTTCTGCAAACGAAATATTCGATACATTGATGGGAGAAAGACCAGAATTGAGAAAACAGTTTATTGAAGAAAATGCAAAACTTGTAAAAGATTTGGATATATAGGAGTAGATTATGGCTAAAAATGAAAAATTTGTAAAAATAGACAACACCAAATACGTGGACGTTGACATAGAAAAAGAAATGAAACATTCGTTCATTTCTTACGCTATGGCAGTTAATGTATCTCGTGCTATACCTGATGTAAGAGATGGTTTAAAACCCGTTCATAGACGTATATTGTTTGGAATGAGCGAACTTAATAATTATAGCGACAAACCTCACAAAAAATGCGCTCGTATAGTCGGCGAAGTCATGGGTAAATTTCATCCACATGGCGACAGCAGTATTTACGATGCTTTGGTGCGTATGTCACAAGACTTTTCTATTAATCACCCCCTTGTTGATGGTCACGGAAACTTTGGATCAATGGATGATGACAAAGCCGCAGCTATGCGTTATACAGAAGCGCGTTTGTCAAAAATCGCAGATGAAATGTTGCGAGA
>JAQVLJ010000025.1 GCA_028704215.1 Clostridia bacterium | reverse complement strand
AACCCGTTCATAGACGTATATTGTTTGGAATGAGCGAACTTAATAATTATAGCGACAAACCTCACAAAAAATGTGCTCGTATAGTCGGCGAAGTCATGGGTAAATTTCATCCACATGGCGACAGCAGTATTTACGATGCTTTGGTGCGTATGTCACAAGACTTTTCTATTAATCATCCCCTTGTTGATGGTCACGGAAACTTTGGATCAATGGATGGTGACAAAGCCGCAGCTATGCGTTATACAGAAGCGCGTTTGTCAAAAATCGCAGATGAAATGTTGCGAGATATTGAAAAAAATACGGTAAATTTTTATCCAAACTTTGACGAAACGTTAATGCAACCTAGCGTTTTGCCTTCACGCTTTCCAAATTTGTTAGTAAATGGTAGTGATGGTATAGCAGTAGGTATGGCAACAAACATTCCACCGCACAATTTGGCAGAAATTATTGATGGTGTCGTTGCAATTATAGACAATCCAAGTATTACAATTGAAGAATTGATGGATATAGTTATTGCCCCTGATTATCCAACAGGTGGTTATATTCTCGGCAGAAGCGCTATTCGACAAGCCTATAAAACTGGTAGGGGCGGAGTAATAATTCGTGCAAAAGCAGAAATTGAAGAATTTGACAATGGCAAACATTACAAAATCGTTATAAATGAAATTCCTTATCAAGTGAATAAAGCAAAATTGATTATACAAATTGCCAACTTGGTGAAGGACAAACGTATCGAAGGCATCTCAGACATTAGAGATGAATCTGATAGAGATGGTGTACGTATTATTATTGAATTGAAAAGAGATGCAAATCCACAAATCGTTTTGAACAATCTTTACAAATTGAGCCAACTTCAAGTAAGCAACGGAATTATTTTGCTTTGTTTGGTTGACGGTCAGCCAAGAGTATTAAACTTGCAAGAAATGTTATATTATTATTTGCAGTTTCAAAAAGAAATAATTGTACGTCGTACAAAATATGATTTGGAAAAAGCAGAAGAAAGAGAACACATTGTTGAAGGTTTGGTAATCGCAGTAAACAATATCGATGAAGTTATCAAAATTATCAAAAATTCAGATGATAGACAGTCTGCTTGTGTAAATTTGATAGAAAAATTCGAATTAAGTGAAAAACAAGCAAACGCCATTTTGGAAATGAAATTGAGTCGTTTGACAGGACTGGAAATTGAAAAATTAAAACAAGAATTGGCTGATTTGCTTTTGATTATAAAAGACTTAAAAGATATTTTAGCTAACCCACAAAGAGTAAACGATATAATCAAAACCGAAATTTTGGAAATAAAAAATAAGTATGCAAAACCAAGAAAATCCGAAGTCACTATTGATTATGATGAGATAGATATAGGAGATTTGATAGAACAGCACGATGTGGTAATCTCAACTACACAGCAAGGTTATATCAAGAGAATGCCAGTAAAAGATTACAAATCTCAAAACCGTGGAGGCGTCGGCGTAACAACTCACAAAACAAAAGAAGAAGATACCGTTATTGATTTGTTCGTATGCAATAGTCATGACGATTTGTTGATGTTTACCAATTTTGGCAAAGTTTATGGTATCAAGGCATACAATGTTCCTGAAGCAACAAAACAAGCAAAAGGTCGTGCATTGGTCAATCTGTTGGCTTTATCAGCAGATGAAAAAGTGAACGCGATTTTAAAATACAAAAAAGACCACGAAGGATATTTATTGATGGCAACAGAACATGGTCTTATCAAAAAGACCAAAATGACTGAATTTGAAAATATTAGAAAAACTGGCAAGATAGCCATCAAATTGGTAGAAGACGACATTCTAGTAGGTGTAAAAGTTACAGAAGGCAATGATGAATTATTGATTGCTTCAAACAATGGAAAATGTATGAGATTTTGTGAAACCACTATTCGTACGGTTGGCAGAACTTCTCAAGGTGTCCGTAGTATGAGAATTACTGGCGATGAAAAAATTATTGATTTGATGTTAGTAAAACCAGATTCTGAAATACTTACTGTTACACAAAAAGGATATGCAAAACGTACTCGAATATCTGATTACCGAATTCAAGGACGTGGCGGCAAAGGTATCAAGGCTGGTAATTTCAATGAAAAAACTGGTAAAGTCGTTGCTATAAAACCTATTACAATTGATAAAGATATACTTGCTATTACAAACAATGGTATAACTATACGTACACACGCCGAACAGATTAGTTTGATAGGCAGAGCATCGCAAGGTGTAAAGATGATGCGCATAAAAGATGACTCGTTTATAGTAAGTGTAGCGGTTGTAGAGCGCCAAGACGAAGAAGAAATTGACAACATCACTGAACAGATTAACGAAGAAACACAAAACCAAGAATAAAAAAAAGTGGGTAATATGTCAGAAAAACAAAACTTGCATGTCGGTCATCGACAGAGATTAAAAAGCAAAGTTAGTAATTATGGTATCAAAGCGTTGAACGAACACGAGATACTAGAATTGTTGTTGACATACACTATACCGCAAAAAGATACGAATGAATTAGCACACAATCTTATAAATACCTTTTCTAACTTGTCAGCAGTGCTTGATGCCAGCCGCGAAGACTTAAAACTGATAAAGGGAGTTGGAGATGAAACAGCCTTGTTTTTGACAAGTTTGCCCTATATATTTGATTGTTATAGTCGTTCGAAAATTAGCGAAAAACCTGTGCTTAATTCCACTTACAAATGTGTAGAATTTTTTAGAAAAAATGAAAGTGTCAAAAAATCTGAAGTTTTGTATATAGCCTGTGTTGACCCAAAGAACAAATTACTGCGTTTATTGGAGTTTTGCGATAATGATGCAATTTCAGTTAACGTTGATATGAGAGGAGTCATGCAAAAAGTGTTGCCAACCGGTACACGCTCTATCGTGCTTTTTCATACTCATCCGCAAGGTAATTGTAACCCAAGTGCAGAGGACGTTAGTACTACAAAAAAGATATTGTTCGTATGTATGTTATTGGGCATAGATGTAAACGAACATTTGATATTGAACGAAAGCGACTACTTTTCCTTTGGAGCAAATGGTTTGCTTGAACAAATACGAAATGAAGTAAATCAAACATTTAAGACGCTGTTGGGAAAAGAACAAGAAAGTGCAATTAGACAAGATAAAGAACAGTTTATTTACAAATAAATATTTTTAATTATAAACAAATTAATAAAAATATAAAAAAATAATTTTAAATCATTGTTAAAATTATTTTTTTTATTAATTAATTATTTAAAAAACATTTTGTTAATTTATTTTGATATATTTACTTATTTTAAATACATCAAACAATTTTTCTAACAATTTTACGTAGATACTATCTTCTCTTTTTATTACAATGTCCACCCTGCCTATAAGGTCGTCTCTTTGGATTGGACCTTCAGATGAACAGTCATAAGATTCCGCCCAGTTGTCTCCTAAAATATATAACTCATTTTCAGTTAACACAAGAAAACCGTTTTCATCAAACCTTTCTGGATTGTTATCTTTATAATCTAAAAAGTTTTCGTATGTGTTTCTGTTGCCATAGTTTTCATCGCCTACTGTGTCGCTTATGGAACGAGTGTAGAAAATGTCACTGTTTACTAGCAAATATAATGTATCTTCCTCACGATAGATTTTTAATTTGTCCTCAGCAGTTGCAACAATTCTTTTGATAATATACTGTGAATTCCAGCTGACGTCTGCTACCACTATGTCGTTTTTTTGTCCTAAAAAAAACCTATTTATATATACATAGTCACCCTTCTCATTGGGATCATCTACCGTCGCATTTAAAGTCGGTTGCATAGAAAATCCTACAACTGGCGTACGAATATAAATAATATTAAATGTAGTCATCAGTAAAATAAATATAGTAAAAAACCAAATTATTGTTACGATAATTTTTTGTATACTTATTATGATTTGATCTTTTTTCACTTTAATCATTTTATTTATTTAATATTATTACTTTTTTTTATTTTTATATTTCTAAATATTTTTTTATAATATTTTTACAATTATTTATTTCGGTAGTAACCTGTTCTCCCGAAACCATATTTTTTACTGTAACAGTATTTGTTTCTATTTCACTTTCTCCTACAAATATTACAAAGGGTACATTCATTTTGTTTGCATAATTTAGTTTGTTTTTTAGTTTTGTTGTATCTGCACTCAGTATAGTTCTTATGTTATCTCTTCTAAGATTTTTTGCAACAGTATTTGCATAATCAATATTTTCCGTCATAGGTAATATCATTACATCAATCGGACTTTGTTGTTCCAAATTAATGATATTATTCTCAAGTAGTTGAAAAAATAGTCTTGTCAGCCCAATAGAGATTCCAACGCCAGGATAATTTTTTGCGGAATAGAATTTTGCCAAATTGTCGTATCTGCCACCTGAACAAACGCTTCCTATTTCTTTACAACTGTCCAAATACGTTTCGTATATAGTGCCAGTATAATAATCCTGTCCCCGTGTAATAGAAAGATTAATTGCAACGCACTCATCCGGCACTCCAAAAGCTTTAATTTGGTTGATTACTGTTTGCAATTCTTCCAAACCAGCGTTAAAGGTTTCATTATCAATATTTAGCGCTTTTATTTTTGATATTTGCTTATCATTGTTTCCATTTATCTCAATAAAATCTACTATTATTTTTATAGTTTTGTCATTTAGTTTATAATCTACTGCTAATGTATCTTTTACATTTTTTATGCCGATTTTGTCCAACTTGTCGATTATTCTCAGTATCTCGCCACTTTTTTCGTTTAGGTTTAAATACTCAAAAAGACCATTCAAAAGTTTTCTATTGCTAATATTAATGGTAAATTTTCCAATATTTAACTTGTCAAAAGTATAATAAATAATACTAGGTATTTCTGCATCGTAGAATATGTCCAACGTGTCACGACCGACAATGTCTATATCACATTGATAAAACTCTCTATATCGACCTTTTTGTGGGCGTTCTCCACGATATACTTTTGCAATTTGGTATGCCCTATAAGGAAAACATAGTTGTTCACCTTTTTGTGCCACATATTTTGCCAAAGGAACTGTGTTGTCAAACTTTAAACAATAATCGGTATCGCCCTTAGTAAGTTGATAAATCTGTTTTTCGGTTTCTCCGCCTGCTTTTGCCAAAATTACTTGCGAACTATCCATTACAGGACAGTCAAGAGGAACAAAACCAAAAAGTTCATAAGATTGTCTTATAGTATCTTTCATTTTATTAAACAAAATTTGCTCATTTGGCAACATTTCAACAAAGCCAGATAAGGTTTTTGGTGTGATTATTTTATCGCTCATAATATTATCCTTTACGCATTTATCATATCACAATGATACGTTTTAATCAAGAAAATTGAAAAATACATAAACATCTTTGGTGATAAAAATAGTTATGTTTTGTATTATTTTTGTGATAAAATACTATAAAGGAAATTTTTATGGAACTAAACAAAGCACATTGGAACAAATCCGATATTCTGCCTTTTCAAAACAATCTCAAATCTCTAAGCCAAGGCGAACAAAAATCTGAATGGGAAAAACGAATAATCAACACCACCTTGCCATGCCTTGCCATACCTGCACCAACAGTAAAAAAGATTGTAAACGAAATCAAAAAAGGAAACTATATAGAATTTTTGGATTTGTGGATTTGGCAATATTATACCAACACATCTATTATTGGCTCACTTATTTGTCAAATAAAAGATTTTCCTTTAATGGTAAAATATCTTGATAAATATGGCGACTATTGTGACAACTGGGCAACTTGCGACACTCTAAAATTCAAGATTACAGCAGAAAACAAACCGCTTTATTTTGATTTGTGTAAGCAATATATCAAATCAGAAAAACCTTTTAAGCGAAGAATAGGTATGACGATTCTTTTTAAGTTAGTTGATGACGATAATTTTATTGACCAAATTTTCGATATTTTGAACACGTTTTATGATGAATTTTATGATGAAAAAGAATATTACGTGAATATGGTCAATGCTTGGTTGGTTGCTGAGTGTTTTACAAAACAGCGAGAAAAAACTTTAGAGTTTTTTAAAAATAACAAACTAAACAATTTTACTATCAACAAAGCAATTTCAAAGTGTCGCGATAGTTTTCGCATAAGCACTGCAGACAAAGAGTTGTTGCTTCAATTCAAAAAATAAACACCCATTTTAAAAGGTGTTTAATAGGATTTTTATATAGTTATTATTCTATAAAGTAACGCAACTTTCGATTTCAATTAAATAGGTCTTTGGAGTAGACAATACATTTCCGTTTGAAGAGATGATAAGTAGGTCTTTTCCAAAGGTCTTTTTTATAAAATTTAAAGCATCAGCATCTTGTTCTATCATATAGTCTAGTATTATACCACTTATAGCTGAGTATGGCACGCCAATAGGAAATGAACTCTGTCCTAATACGTATCCATATTCTTTTATACACCTTCTTGGACGAATTTCATAAATAAAATCTTCATCAAAGAACTCAAGTAATTCATTGTTATTTTCAGAAAAAGCATCTCTACTCAAATATTTCCGTACACTTTCATCCTGCGAGGCAACAACAAAGGCAACTTTTGGTTTGTTGTCATGTAAAATGCCGTAAGGCAAAAATTTTAACAAATTTCCATTAGTTGTGCAATTAAGTAATTTATCGATATTTAAAGGAACGTTGGTCACATTTTTGAAGAAATCTACCATATAATATGTTTCGCCATATTTTTCTGGCTTGTTTTGAGCAAATTCACTAGATAATAAGCCCTCTTTTTTTATTTGTTGCATCTTATCTTTATTAAAAGAAGTCCCACGAATAAGAGCATTGGCTGGCAAAATTAGTTTATTATTTTCATCAATGCAGTCATACAATTCATTTTGAATAGTTGCTACACTTAACTCATCATATTTTGCCTTTTGGTCAACAAGTATCTCTACAATTCTGTCGCTATATCTTTCTGCTTGTTTCAAAGTTTCTTCAAAATACATACTTTCTCCGTGTATTTATACTATCATCAATACGCACTCTTGTCAATATACCTATTCATGCAACACGCTTCATATTTTGCTTAGAACAAATATTTTAGCACTGAAAAAAATTAGATAAAAAAAATATAATTTATTGAAAACACCCTAAATGTATGATACAATGAATATATTGAACTAAGGAGAAAACAGCATGC
This sequence comes from Clostridia bacterium, assembly GCA_028704215.1. GTDB lineage: Bacteria > Bacillota > Clostridia > Christensenellales > UBA1242 > STF1-107. The sequence continues at coordinate 3,742 of JAQVLJ010000025.1, read as the reverse complement.
AATTTCCATTTTATGTTTGTGAACTAACAAAAGAGCAAAAAGAAATATTTTCAAACCATTTTGTAGAGAACGATAACCGATTTTATTTTGAAGGAATTTGGTTTCGTAATCAAAGACAAGAAAATAAAAAAGCATCAGGTTATGTGGATGAAACTACACAAAATAGGAGATACATCCAATTTTACGATGCCTATGAAACAATTAATGAAGCTGGGAAAGATTACTTAGTAATAAAAGATAGTTTTGTTTATGTTTCGAATACTTTAAAAAAAGAAGAGACTTTGGAATACAAAAATAAAATATTAAACAGTTTAAATAAAGCCAACTTTATAAAACTAAGTGAAAATCATTTTAAAAATGATAATTTAGAAGTTGAACTAAAGGAATATGACGTGCATCCAAAAAATATAGAAGGAAACATAACTTTTCCAACAAACTATTGTTCACTTGATGTTATTGTCCATACTTCAAACTATTTATGTAAAGAAGAGAATGACAGAATGTGGACATTATCAACAAAAATGTTTCGCCAATTAGATATCCGTGAAAATCCGACTTACATAAAGGATATTAATGAATTAAAAAAATATCTTCCTGCTCAAGTTGAAATGGGTTGTGGTCCATCAATTAATGTTGGCATTCCACCATTGTACGAGATGCACGAAACATATAAAGTTCAAAACCATTCCACTGGCAGATTTTATTTTGGCAAAGAAGATGATTTAATAACAAGTATTATTGAGGACTCTAAAAAGATGTATGAACGTTTTTCGAAAGTTCCAAAAGTTATTATACAAAGCAAACCTACGAAAGGTTATGATACTTTTGCGAAACTTTACAAAAAAGGCATTTTTGTTGGTACTGTCTTTAATAATAACTTTGACAGACTTGTAAAACGTTATGGCATCCCAGAAAAAATATTAAGAATTTATGATAAAGGGACTTATTTGCCACAAGTGCAATTTGACAAATCCGCAAAGTCTTTAATTTGTTTTGGAACACATGCAGACCGACGCCAAATTCAACATCAAGCAAGAGCTGCAAACAAACAAATAGTATTCATTGATCCAGAAGGTTTCTATAATGAAAGTGGCTTTGAACCTTATCCGATAGAAGGCCCCAAAACTGGAGATTTGATATACAAAAAGACTTTCGAAGAAGCAATGATAGATTTCGAAAAAGAATTTTCGAAGGAGTGCTAATGGACATAATTAAAATAAAAGCAGAACTATTGAAGTATTTAATAACAAATTTTGACTTAAATAATCCCAATTTGTTAAGAAAATACGAACATATCCAGTGTGTAGCAACATATTGTTCTAAAATTGCAAAAGAGTTAAACTTAACCGATCAAGATATCGACTTGGCTTATGTCCTTGGATTGTTTCATGACTATGGACGTTTTACTCAATGGAAGCGATATCAAACGTATAATGATAGACTAAGTTGCTCACACGCAGAACTTGGGGCAAATTTATTGTTTAAAAAGAACGAAATGAATAATTTTTCTGTGCCAAAACAATATTATAAGCCATTAAAAATTGCGATTATAGAACATAGTAAGTTTGATATAGATAAAAGTATAACTGAACCGAAAACTTTGTTGTTATGCAAAATTATTCGCGATGCTGACAAAATTAATTTGTACGAATTAAATATTAATGGTGAACTTCCTACCTTTACAAATGCTGATGGTGTTACAAAAGAAGTAATGGATGCGGTAGAACAGGGTGAATGCGTAAATACTAAATTTGTAAAAACGAAATTGGATAGAGCACTTTTGTCTCTTGCAAGTACATACGATTTGAATTACAATTTCTCTTACAAAAAACTTAACGAAATGAATTATTTTGAAAAAATGAAAGTACGTTATGAAAAAATATTGAACGAAAAAGATAAAACCATTTTATATGAAGCTGTAGATACGGTCAAAGACAATTTATCTAAAAGAAACAAGACCTAAACTTAAAATGAAGTTAAATACAATAAATATTTAAGAGTGATTTTAATAGTGGTGGAAAACATTGTAGATAAATGTCGTCCAACTCTTGTAAAATATTGGAAAAATATGACATAGACATTATTATAAACAAATGGCAAAATATTTTGATATAATCCCCACTTTTCACTCATATCAGCAACGAAGACTCTTTAGAAAAAGCATAAAAAATAGGAGATTAATTATGTTTATTGAAGAATACAACGAAGATAAAATCACAAAAGAAAGTTGCGAACTTTTCACAACAAGAGTTAAAGAATTTATCATAAATGATAAAAATGAAATCCTAATTGCAGAGTCTGATGGGGGATGTCAACTTCCTGGTGGTCATAGTGAGGAAGGTGAATCTTTGCTAGAGACTATAATACGCGAAGTGCAAGAAGAAACAGGTATTCGCGTTTTTCAAAATGAGATTTCACAGCATTTTTATGAAATCAGATATTTAGATAAAAATTACCACGGAACTGGGAAAAATAGATTTTCTAAAGTTGTATATTCAATCATAAAAACAAATAAAAAACCAAATATTGAGAATATAAATTTAACCGAGAATGAGAAGAAAAATCACTTTAAGCTTAATCAAGTTAATATCAAAGATTTTGAAAAATATGTTAAATCATTTATTTTTGAAACCCAAAAAGAAATCAACAATGTCATTGCGGAAGAAATATTACGTGTTTTTATAGAATTTAAGAAAATATTTAAGTAAAATTTTATTTTCAAATTCAAAAATTTTCAACAATATAATTGGGAAAACAAATAACTAATTATATTCGCAAGTCTTTATAAAAAAATTTAAACCCGATTGATTATCTCGGTTATTGATTAAGTCGTAAAATGATAATCAAATAAAAAATTAATCAAAGTAATGGGAAAGGGAGAAATTTTATGAAAGATTTATCAAAAAGAATTGAGTTGTATTGCCCCATTTGTGGATGTAGTGATTTTTCGAGTTTAGACATTGAAACTAAGGAATTGTTAAATGCTGATGACTCTTCAAAAGTTCAGTGTGCAAATTGTAAGAAAATATTTAAAATAAGTGAAATACTTGATAGCAATCAAGAAATAATAAATTCTAATATCGAAAAAATTCAAAATGAAGCATTATTAGAAATAGAAAAGCAATTAAAAAGAACTTTTAATAAGAGGTAATTGTATGAATGTTTTTATTCAGTGGATAATCCCAATTTTAGCTTTTTTTATTTCTGTGATTTCACTTATTTTTTCTTTAAAATCTCAAAGATTGCAAAATAAAGTAAATGAACACGAAATAAAAATAAAAGAATATGAGATCGATAAAATTGAAAAAGAAAAAGAAGAAGAAAATAAATCTTATATTGAAGCAAGAGTTATTAAAGTTAATTCTAATAATTAGAAACTTAGAATTTCAAACATTGGTAAAAAAAAGGCATTCAATATTACAATAGATAGCAGCATTGAGAAACCACCGATATTTGATACTGGATTGTTACCTTATGAGGAATTAGCACCACAAACATCGTTTGATTTAATTCTTATTAGAAATCTTTCACAAATTCCAAAATTCACTGTAGCTTTAGAATGGGAAAGTGAAAATGGAGAAAAACATACAAACAAATTTTTTTGTAATTTTTAAATTAATAAACACAAAATTTATACAAATATTTTGCTTAACATAAAAAGACGAACTCGTGATTTTGGGTTCGTTTTATTTGTGTTTGGTGCGCCCAGAGGGACTTGAACCCCCAATCGCTCGGTTCGAAG
>JAQVLJ010000092.1 GCA_028704215.1 Clostridia bacterium | reverse complement strand
CACCTTTTAGAACCTGCCCTTTATATCCATCATTCAAACCTTGTACCAACGATGCGATAGCTTCTGGCTGATCACCTGTTGGGAAGTAGTTTGATGTTAATTCAAAATTTTGCATAAATTATCCTATAATTGCCTTAACAACTAATGTAATAATAGAACCAATAATAGCAAGAATAATAGTGCGTCCCAACAACCAAAGAGTTGTACGCTTAGCATTTGATAGTTCTCTATGAAAACCCTCTCCTTTCATTTTGAGTGAAACAACAAAAACGGGCTCACCAAGCTTGTCACTACGAACTAAGTCAATATAATTATCAAAACTAAGATTTGTCATTATTTGGTCCAATTCTTTTGGATACAAAACATATTTATCAGCAGCAAAAGATACTATTTCACGTGGTGAAATTAGTTTACTTTTTTTTCCAGTACATTGTTGATAAACATACTCCATTACATATTTTTCTTTTTGGCTCAACATTGATTACCCCATTCAAAATATATATAAGCATAACACATACGCCATAAAACTGCCAAACATTGAAGCAAAAAAAATCAATAATAACCACAAAAAAGATAGTTTAGCCTTTGCAGTTTTAGGCGTTATTGTAGTAGGTTGCTTTTCTTCTAGTTGCAAGTTAGTTTTTTCCCTCAAAATAAAGCAGTAAGTTTCATCGTCAACAAATTTTGTCAAAATATAATCGTATTCACGTAGAATATCAATGTAAACTTTTATACTTTTTGAGTCCAAAGCGATGTTTGGCGGCAAATTTGCGAGTATTTCATTTGAAGTAGTAATCTTGTAAACATCGCGGCTTCCCAGTTTTACCAGAGCATCCAAAACCAACTTTGCAGTGTTACTCAACATATCAATCTCCACTTTTATATTTTTTACAAAAAAAGCGATTTTATTATAAACAATGTGTTTTCACAATTTTTATTATATTAATAATACTATATTTTAGACAGTATAGTCAATCAGATTTTTTCGGACAAATATGACCCTTCAAACAAAATATTTTTTATACACCCTTATTTGTACTTTATTTACTTTCTTATGCACAATAATAGGCAGTTCTTTTGTTTTGCTTTTCAAAAAAAATAAACCGAATTTTATGTTTTTGATGATGAGTTTTGCAAGTGGAGTTATGATTGCTGCATCTTTTTTTTCTTTGCTAATACCTGCAATAGAATATTGTAAAAATCTCAATCAACATTCTGGATTTGTCGTTAGCATAGGTTTTGTTATGGGCTTTTTGTTTATGATTTTTATTAGCAGAATACTAGATAAAAAATACTTTTCGAATAATGATTCTTTGGAAAATGTCTGGAATACTCAAAAAAAGAAATCATTAAAGATGTTATTTTTGTCTATTACCTTACACAACATCCCAGAAGGAATGTGTATTGGTGTAGCATTTGCACTATATGCCCAAGGCATCAACGCAAGTATTGCTGGCACAGTGGCTTTGGCTATTGGCATAGGTTTTCAAAATATTCCAGAAGGAGCTTCAATTTCTCTCCCACTAAAAAGTGCGGGGTTATCAAAAAAACACTCTTTTCTTTGGGGTGTTCTTTCAGGAGTAGTAGAACCTATATTTGCTCTACTAGCGTATATGTTTGCCGCATATGTGCATGCGTTAATGCCAGTCCTACTTAGTTTTGCAGCGGCGACTATGATTTATGTTAGTTTGTTTGAATTGATGCCCGAACCAACTCAAAGCAACAAAAAAATCACTATTATTGGCCTTATTCTTGGCTTTGTAATAATGATGTTTTTGGATCTATCGTTATAATTGTTGATTACATTTTTTCTGGAATGTCGATTGCCAACACATTTAATGTAAGAGAGATTACCTTATACACTAATTTGCATAAAGATAAATATCCGTTTCTTAACTTATCATCAGTTTGAGAAAGAACTTTCGTGTTATTATAAAACAAACTAAAAGCACTTGCCAAATTATATACAGCATCACACAAGGAGTTTAGTGATTTTTCTTTATAACAAATGTCGAAGCTTTCTGTGAGTTTTATTATTGACATTATAATGTTTTTTTCTTCACTGCTATTGATGGTAATTTTTCCAAAATTTTTGTCGCTTTTTTCTAACAAAGAATTGATACGAACTGCCGTATATTGAATATATGGGCCAGTTTTGCCTTCAAATGATGCAAATTTGTCCAAATCAAAGATATAATCTTTCGACACAGTATTTGACATATCTCCAAATTTCATAGCGGCCACGCCAATCATCAAAGGCAGTTTTTCGTCATAGCTTATGTTATTTTTGTCAAGCTTTTCTTTTGCTTTTTCTGTCAACATATTTATAACGTCTGACAGTTTAATCATGCCACCATCTCTCGTTTTAAACGGTTTTCCATCCGCTCCATTCATGGTGCCAAAACCTATATGAGTAAGTTTTGTTGTGATTGGCAAAAGATTTGCCTTCCTAGCACATCTGAACACTTGTTCAAAATGTGTTGCCTGTCTTTTATCGGTTATATAGATAATTTCATCAGGATTTTCCTTTGAACGATCATAAATTGTTGCCAAATCAGTAGTTACATATAATTCTCCACCATTATATTTTTGTATTATTGCTGGTGGCATAGGATTATGAAAACGTACTTCTTCATTTGGATCATCAGGGTTGTTCTTTGGCATAGGAACATGCTCCCCTGCTTTCGCCACATCAACTACTAGTGCTCCGCAACTATTGTGACATAAGTTGTTTTTTATGAAAATGTCCAAAATTTTGGGTACA
>JAQVLJ010000091.1 GCA_028704215.1 Clostridia bacterium | reverse complement strand
AAAAAAAATGCAGACTTTGGCTATATACTTGAAAATATAATATACTTAGAGCTTTTAAGGAGAGGCAATAAAATATATACAGGCAAAGTAGGTAATAATGAAATAGATTTTATAACAGAGACAAAAGCTGGCTTGACAGAATATTATCAGGTCGCTCTTACTGTGAGAGAGGAAAAAACATTAAAACGTGAGCTTTTGCCTTTGGAAAGTATTAAGGACCATAACACAAAATATCTGCTCACGCTAGATGAAGACCCACTGGTGTCTCATAACGGTATTAAGCAAATAAATGCACTTGATTGGCTTATGGAGTAATCGGTTATACCGTAATATAATGGAATATTAATATGTAAATTAAAAATATTTCAGAAATGCTCTTAACACAAATTGAATGAATAGGTCTGATAAAATATAAGTCATGTATTGTTGTATCAAAATAGATCAACAAACACATATAAGAAGCATTAGTCTAATACAATTTGTATTAGGCTTTTTCTTTGCAGAAAGGGAAAAAACTCCTATCCGCCAGTTTATAAGAGAACTGTAGTAGTCTGAAATTAGGCTATTATTAGGTCTCTTTTTTTAAAAATCAACTTTTTAACGATTACCTAACAATTTAACGATTAGGATATTATGTAGACACAGTTGAAAAGAATAGCGCTGCAATTAAAGAATATATATCAAATCAACTAAAACATGAACCCCGAAATGCTCATTTTGGGTGGTATACTCACCAACATATGTACATGATCAATGCATACTTCGCCTTCTATTATTTCTACTCCTTTTCTTTCACATAATTCTCTTAATATCAAACCTATTTCCTTTTTCATCATATATTTCTTTACGTCTAAATTTTGGACTAAATACTATATGATACTTGCAATTCCATTTTGTATGTGCAAACTCTTGTTGATGTTACTTTGTTCTTTCAATTTAATATTCTCCGATTGTGTTTGTTGCTTCTAGCAAGTCGCAACTTTTATTTTATCACAATCGGAGTTTTTCTTTCTGCTCATCGGCAATAGCCTCTATTGAACGACGCGACTATCGCGTGGTTTACTGTATACAAAAAGCCCGAAAACTTTTTGTTTTCGAGTTTTTTGTTTTGATTAAAAATTAAACTTAAATTATGTTTATAGGTTTTTAACTAATGAAAATCTTTAAACATTTCAAGGGTAATGCCTTCAAGGTATCCGCCTTGTTCAAATTTGTAGTGCCAACATTGTTCCCACTCAGGTGTGTGTTCTTCTCTATAGTCCGCACTCCAGAAGAATGAGTATTTTTCAACTGTTTTAGGCTCTAAAATATTTTCACCGACACGAACAGTAAATGCAGGAGCTTCGGTTTCGGAATGTCCATATAGAAGTATTACGGTAAAATCTAAATACTGTTCTTTTTGGCCCTTAGTTTGTTTTAGACTTTGATCAACCCCCTGTAAAATTGCCACAGGTTGACCATCGCTTTTTACTAACCAAACGTTGTCATATTCTGTATCAGGAACCTTTTCATTTAAGTCATACCATTGAAATGTGATGCCATCGCCACCCGACAATGTAATAGGCGCAACTGCTGGTCCTCCGCAACCGACAAAGGCAAAGGTTGCAACAAGCATTAAAAATATAACTGTAGAAAACCTTATCCCTTTCATAATTTCACCTCCAAATTATTATTTAACCATAAAAGTTCTTAATTTACATTTGCGATTGATATTTTTTTCTCATCTATAATGCCATTATAAATTTTATCTGTTGTGTATGTTAAGGACTTGCTTTCTCCCGCTGATAATGTAACTATTTGTTTATGGCTTTTTGTGCGCATATCGAACAAACCACCGCTTCTATAACTGAACACTACTTCAAAACTAAGTGTTTGGCCGGTTGTATTTTTAACAACACATGAAAATTTAAGTGTTTTGTATTCAGATTTAGGAACCGAATCTTTTCCTTCGATAGTTATAATTTTTGTGTCAATTAATTTAATGCCATCATGAATAATTTCTTTTTTGCATCCTACCAGCAATAGTGGGATTAAGGCGAGCATTAAAATTATTAAAAGGGGTCTAAGTTGTTTTTTCATAATTTTTATTTCCAGCTTTTTAATATGTTTAAAAGCATAATCTTAATTATATTATTACTGTATTAAAAATTTTGTAAAATTGCAAACTAATATTCCTAAAATGTATAATTGGGGTGCGTGATTTCTGCTAGGGGTGCGTAATTGTATTAAAATAGGTAATCAAAGCCAGTCCAGTAAAGGGGATTTGAACCCTATTGATTATTTTTGTTGTGAAAAAATCAACGATGGTGTTTCAACTAGATAACTTTAGTGTAATAACTCAAAAATATGTTACTTTGGTATTTTAGCCATCAGTTCAACCATGTAAGGGGAAACATATTTTAGTCGATTTTGATGTTACTTCAATACACACAAGGTTGATTTTGCAAGCAATATGGTATTTTTAACGCACGTTGAAACTATCGTATTGCTTTCTTTAAAAACCGCATAACAAAGCCATTCATAAAATAGAACAAGAAGCATTTACCCCTTAAAAACTGGGTTAAATGCTTCTTTTTTACTTTTTGCCCAATGTAGATGTAAAGGGCGGTAGTAAAATGTAGAAAAAGGGCGGAATGAAATTGCCTAATTTACCTACACCACATGACTGTATAATTGAAAGTATATCGTTTGATGATGAATATCTTATATTTAACTTTGAGAAGAATATTGCACGACATGATTCAATAGTGTATAAAGGAGTTAAT
>JAQVLJ010000090.1 GCA_028704215.1 Clostridia bacterium | reverse complement strand
GCTTCACCTGGGTCAAGGTAATTAAGTAATGTAAATAATTCTCCAACGTGAACTTTTTCTTCATCTCTGATGTCTGCCCACACTTTTTTTGCTACAACATTGTCGGTAGAGTTGTAATGACCATCATATTGTATGATAGCCTCCAATTCACCAATGATGTCCTTCCTTACTGCGTTAATTAATTCATTTTTGGTCATTGCAAACCCGTATCCACTTGAATCTTTGTTATATGGCATAATTATCTCCTTTTCTCTAATCTATATGAAATTTCTCAATAATTTAGTGAATCTATTTTAATGAAAATATATAAGTAACACTTACATCAACCGTTGTTGGCGAATATGTAAAACTATGGTCGTGCGATAAAACTATCATATTTTCTTTTTGATTTAATCTTGTTGATAGATATACCTTGTCATTTTCAACTTTTTCAACAACCACTTTGCCCAAGCCAATAAAAGCCTCATTAATTTCACCCAATTTTAATTCATAGCAAGAGGTATTTTTTTTGGATTCGTTGCTTCCCATTTTACAAAAAATAGAGTCCACACAAATTTTCATACTTAAAGTTTAACAAATATATTTTAATTTATCAAATGTATAATGGTAATTATTGCAAATTTCAAATATAAAAGTGTATTGACAATAGCTCTTTTGTGGTTTATACTAATCGAAATGGAAATGGGACAAATTTATTTGATTAACGACAAAAATAAAAGTACTAGACAGGTGCTTGATGATACTTCGCGTTGTTTTTGTGACTATATAACTCGCCCTTGTATAAGTACAAAAAATGCACTAATGTTTTCTATAATTGATTTGTGTTTTTGTGCTTATTCGATTGATGATATCACGTTGCACATTTCAGACAATAATTTTGCCTATGAAAACGAAGTTTTTTTGAAGAAAGATATTTTTGAAAAACAAACAGTGAACAATGCTTTGATACATGATATATTGGTAACGTGTCACGAGTTTTCTCATGTAAATGATTCTATTTTTTTAAAGAATAAAAAAAGATTAAATGAATACGGAGATGAAAAATTTATAATCTATACCGACAAATGTGACAAATTGATAACAAATTTGTTTGGAATAAATGTCTCGTATATTTTTCATGACATAAATTTTAGCGAACAAAGAGCAAATACCAATGGTTTCAAAATAATAGAAAAACTTTTGAATGATGTAAAAAGATGTATTAAGGAAAACAATTTTGGAGACCAAATGCTTGATAATGTTTCAGAATACAAAACGGCATATTTTTCATTAAAAAAATGTAATGATGATAAAGTCGGAGGTTATTTAAATGGATTTGATATTGATAATTACAAACAAAAAATAAAAGAAACACAAAATAACTATTTAGAGTGCCTTAAAGACAGAAAAAACATGCCTTTTTCAGAACAAATATCCACATTTCAAACTATAATTGCAAGTGTAGATTTGTTTAGAAATGACGAATTTGTTGAAAAATTGAACAATTTAATTAGCAATATACAATATAAAACTCAGTTTATTGAGTATAAAAAACTATTGGTTGCTTGTCAAAATTATAAAGTAACCAAGGAAGATATTTACAATACCATGGATATGGTTGATAATGACTTTGAAGATGTATTTGATATATTTGAGTGCTTGGACGAAACTGATTTAGTTGAATCAATGAATGATTATTTAAAAGAAAAACGAAAAAGTAATTTAGATATTGTTAAGAAATCTGGTATAAAAAGAAATAAGAATTTTGATTTAATTGCAACCAATTTTAATCAAGAAAACAATATATAGAAAGGAATATTATGTATAATAATTATTATTCGTACAATTCAGAAGATGAAGAAAAAAAGAAGTTGAGAAAAAAGTGTTCTGAAAATTTGTTAGACTTTTTGAAACACACCGATCAAAAAAGCTTAGACAATTTTTTTGATTGTTACAAAAATTATTGCAACATACATTTTAAAGCTAATATTATTGACCATACAAATCTCTACAATGATGATTTGTTTATTGGTTTTGAAAAAGAAATTGAGGATATGCTGGTTGACGATATTTCAGCACGAAGGTTTTTTTATCCTTTGGTTTTGCCAATGGCATCAATAAGTTATGATTACGCACTAAAAAAGAACGAAAGATTGTTCAATTTGGGCACCAAGTCGATAAATGGTGAATTTTTTGCAAATGGAAGACAGTTTGACAAGAAAAATATAGCTTTATTACAAAAACTTTTTAACGATGATACTGCCTCTAAATTTGATTTTGTAAAATCCGGCACATACCAAGCACAGGCGGATACATACAAATTTTTGGAAAATTTTTTTAGTAATACTCTCTTAACCGCTGAAAACGATGGAAAAATGGGCAATGAAATGTTGGCGAATTTATGCAATCAACTTATTTCAATCGAGAAATACGTTGATAATCTTAGTTCAAAAAAATATTCTGATTATGAAAAGGAACTGCACAAACTTGACTTGTCTCCAGTGAAAGACTGGCAAAACAAAACAACGGACAAAATATTCGACCATATTTCGAACGCAAAAGTAATAAAAAATGATTTTGAAGAACTGGTTGCCTCTTTGCAAATATATTGTGATGATGAATTGATTAAAAAAATAAGAAATCTAGTGAATATGACAGATGATGAAACTTATGTTGATCTACAAACCACATTATGCGATAGCCAGTATTATAAAGTAAATGAGAATGACATTGATGAACTTTATAAAAAAACACATAGAGACTTGGAACATTTGTTTTACATATTGAAAAAAGTTAGAAAAGAAG
>JAQVLJ010000089.1 GCA_028704215.1 Clostridia bacterium | reverse complement strand
TGGGTGGATTTGTAAAAATGTTCGGATATTCCATGCCGTTTGCACACGGTGTAGATGCCGTTAGAGAACTATTGACTAATACTGCTTTTGATTATACTCATCTGATATTTATTTTTGGCTACGCATTGCTACTTGGAGCAGCAAGCGTATTCATTTTTTACAAAAAGCTCAAAGGAAAATCAGTTCACGCCACAATAAAACCCAAAAACTAAAAAACAAGGCATAAAAACCTTGTTTTTTTGAATGGTTGCGGGGACGGGATTCGAACCTCGTGACCTTCGGGTTATGAGCCCGACGAGCTACCTAGCTGCTCCACCCCGCGTCGTTAATCGACTGGTACATAATAATGCAACAAAACGTGCTTGTCAACCCTTTTAAAAAATATTGTTTGATTAATTACTAAAAAGTGCCATTAATTAGGCACTTTTAGATTTTTTTAATCAGATTATGACAGTAAGTGTACAGTTTGCAAAAATTATTTGCTAAAATACTATGTTTATTACAAAAGATTGTTTTCTTCTGTTTTTGTCATTTTCATTTTTGCCATATTTAATTCTTCTGAGCTTTTCTTTTTTTCATGATTGTATTGCTTGATTGTCATGTTATTTTTTTCCAAATCTTTGTACAACTTGTAATCATAAAACATTTTTTCAAACGGTTTCATAGCGAATATCAAATCCAAAAATCCTTTTGTCTTATCCGTGTTGTTCTTTGCATCTTCAAGCAACACTTTAAAACGTATATCATTCGGACAGGTATCAATTACAGTTTTTCCGTTTTTGTTTTTTATATCAACATTAGTTCCAGCATCCAAAAACAAGTGTGTCATAACCATACTCCAACTTTCATCAAAATCTTGTTTGAACAAAATGTGCAAAGGTGTATTGCCGTCTATATCTTGCATATTTGGATTTGATTTTGCTTTTAAAAATTCACACGCCAAGTAATAGTTTTTGTTTTTTATAGATTTGTGCAGAAACGTTTCGCCATTAATATCTTGTGCATCCAACGCTCCCTCAACATCTAATAAATCTTTGATGATATTTTGTTGTACTTCATCATAACAAGGTATTTTTGTACAATTTTTTTCAAAACAAAACACAGCATCCAAACCAGACAGGTGGTTTTTGCTTGCACAATAGTCTGACATTTCTATTATCCTATGAACCGTTTCATACATTTTGTTTTTGTATGCAAAAGACACAGCGCTTCCATCTTTACTGATATTATCAATAGTTGCACCATTGTCAAGCAACATTGTTGCCGAAGTAACGTTTCCGCTTTTGCAGGCTAAAATAAGTGGAGTAGATCCATTTGCATCATAATAATTGACATCAGCGCGTGCCTCAATCAACAATTTTACCAATTTTTCGCCATTTTTGATTGAACACGCCTTACTAAGCAAGGTTTCATTGTTTATAAATGGATAATTGACGTCTGCGCCTTCCAAAATCAAATTTTTGATATTACGCAAAGAACACATTTTTCCCAAAATGCCCGCTTCTTCATATTTCGCAACGTAGGCCATTGCCTGACGTCCTAATTTATTTGATAGTCCCTCTATCATTCGTTTCTGTTTTTTGATCCAAGTGAAGTCGTATTCCATTGTTAAATTTCCTTTCAGACCCTTGTTATAACACAAAGTTATTTAGATTTCAATACCAAATCGTAAAATTATATATGTATAATGCGCAGAAAATGTGCTTTTGTAAGCAATTTTTGTCAAAGATAAAAAACACGCATAACTTCTACGATTTTTCTCAAACTAAAATGGATGAAAAAATTACTTATTACAATAACTATTATTACATTTTGTTGCGTTGGAGCATTTGCTTTTTTGAGTAGTAATATATTTTTGGCATTGAGTTTACCGGACGAAATGTATGTAACACATGAAGATATTGTTTATGCAAATGATAAGGATATTTATTCAAAATTTGTACAAGTCGAACTAGAAAAATGTCTTTCAGCAAGCCAAGAAGAAATAAGTGACACAAAACTGTACATCAAAATTTTGGGCATCACAGCAAAAACTGTTAATGTAAAACTAGTGAACGAAACAGAAGTTTATGTCGGCGGGAACACCGTCGGCTTCAATTTGACTAGTAAAGGCGTGGTTATCGTAGGCTCAAACAAAGTGATGACAAACGAAGGGGAAAAATCACCTTTTGAACACTCCGGATTAAAAGATGGAGATTGTATAACAAAAATCGATGGCAAAGAAATTTCTGACATCAAACAAATTGACAGCGCCTTGAATGATAGAACTGATCCTAGCGAAAAAGTACAAGTGAAAGTTATTAGGAATGAAAAAGAATTGAGTTTTGATGTTAAGCCAGTAAAAGATATTTTTACCAAAAAATACAAACTGGGTATTTGGGTGAGAAACAATGCGAGTGGTGTAGGAACATTGACTTATGTCAAACAAAATAATAACAGGTTTGGAGCAGTGGGACACCCCATAGTCGACAGCACCTTGGGTGAAAATTTTACCGTCGAGGGCGGAGACGTGTATCAATGCAACTTGGTGGGTATAAAAAAAGCAACCAAAAATTCACCGGGCGAAATACGTGGCAGCATAGATTTGGATGAAAAATCAATAGGAATTGCTGATACGAATTGTAAGTTTGGAGTTTATGGCACAATACATGATTTGGAAAAACTTTGTACAGAACACAATATTTCCATAGGTGGTCGTATGAGTGTAAAGCCGGGCAAAGCACAAATATATTTGGCTCTTGATGGCAAGAACACTGAGCCGTTTGATATAAAAATAATTAAGGCAAATTCACAAAAAAAAGCGA
>JAQVLJ010000088.1 GCA_028704215.1 Clostridia bacterium | reverse complement strand
AACATCATATAACATGAGCGTTTATGGGATTGATAATTTGCATTACATACCAAACGAAAATGTTATCTTGTTTGGCGAATCAAAGTTTACTTCTTCGTTAAGCAAAGGCATTACTTTAGTAAGCAAATCATTAGAAAAATATGAACATCAAATTAAGCAAGAAATCGAACTAATATTTACTCAAGACAAAATTAATCAGTTGAGACTTCCCATGAGTCTCTACAAGGATGCTATTGAAAATTTCATTGATATCGAGACATTTATCAAGAAATCAGATATTCATCAGTTGATTGTCCCTCTCTTCATTGCTCACGGGGTAGAAACGAGCCCTCAAAAAATTATTGAACAATTAAAAAAATTAATAGACATCAGTTTCTTGGCATGGAAACAAAGTACATCGTTATTTCTATGCCAGTAATTAATGCAGTAGATTTTATCAAAGCAACTTCTCTTCACCTTTCAATGTTAATAAGAGAGTATGAAGAAAGAATTAAGGGATCAATATGAAGATAAGCGAAAAAAGGGAACAGATTATTCGAATGCTTGACCAATCGGAAAATGACCGGTCAACAAAATATGTTTTAGCAAACGATTTATTTCATTTGGGTCTTTCAATGTATAGTGCAAATAATTCAATAGATTCAATTATTTACAGCTCTTTTAATTCATCAATATTAGATGAGACCATTGCATTTCATCCAGAACAAATTTGCGCACTAAGAGCTATTGAAGGGCACAAGGCTGTAGTTATTAGCGCATCAACTAGTTTTGGCAAAACGTATTGCATTTTTGAGTATATTGCTCGGCATAAGCCAAAAACTGTCGTTCTAATTGTCCCAACTCTTGCTCTATCGAGGGAATATTATGTAATTTTGTTAAAGACAAAGGCAATTTTTTTTCAAGACTATCATATTCATTTGAATATTGAAGATGATATCATTTACGATTTTTCCCAAATGAATATTTTCATACTAACACACGAAAAAGCAACATCTAGAACTAATCTTTCATTATTACCAAGAATTGATTTTCTCGTTGTTGATGAGGTTTATAAATTGGACATTAAGAATGATGATGATAGAACATTAATTTTTAATGTTGCCTATTTTTTGTTGGCTAAAAAATCAGAAAAATATGTATTGTTGGCTCCATTCATCAGTGGAATCAAAAATAGAGAACTTCTCGAAAAGGAACCTTTTTTCTTTAGTTCTCAATACTCTCCAGTATTAAACGATATTGAGATAGTTGATGTCAAAATTGATGATGCCAACATTGATGAAGTAAATAATCGATTTGATAAGACTGACAAAATCTTGTATGACAATTGTAAAGATGAAAATACGCTCGTATATTTCCCTTCCCCTTCAAACATTGAAGACTATGTAAGAAAAATTGTTAATAAAAAGAAAGACATTGAACTATCCCGAGACGAAAAGGAATTTTTGAAATGGGCAGAAAATGAATTCGATTCTCAGTGGAGTGTTTGTATTGCTTTAAAAAAAGGCTATCTCGTCAATCATGGGAAAATGGCTGTTGGTGTAAGAAATTATCTTTTGTCTTTGTTTAACTCTGATAATTCAAATAAGCATATACTTTTATGCACTTCTACTCTTATCGAAGGAGTAAACACAGCTGCCAAAAATTTAATTATTGTCAAAGCTGCCAAAAAATCTATGGTTCGCGGAGCTCTTCCGTTCAAGTCTTTTGATTTTTACAATCTATCGGGAAGAACTGGAAGATTGAATAAGTTCTATGTTGGAAGAACTTTTTATATAAAGTCTCAAAATGATTCGGACTACAAAAAAGAGGATGCAGCAGTTGAAATTTCGTTTGAAATCACTGAAAAAACTGACGATATATATATGCAACTAAATTCATCGTGTCAAAACGAAAATATAAATACTAAACTGAGGGAATGCGGCTTAACTATTGATGACTTTGTTAACAAAATTGGAACCCCGATGAGGTTTTCTACTTTTGAAAAACTCAACGAAAATTACAGCAATCATAGGGAGGCATTAATTAAATCTCTTGAATCAAAAAACGTTTTTGAGTCATACAAAATAGTGACAAATCTTGTTGCCCTAGACAATGATCCAAGACAATATGGAGTAATTAAAAAGATTGTTGATTCAAAACATCGAAAAGTAAAAGACATTTTAAATGAAATAAAGGATTTTCAATCATTAAAAAACAAATCAATTGATGAAAAAATAGCAATAATTGTAAACATAAGGAATAACTACTTAGAACACTCTTTTTTGCAACGATGTAAGGTGTTAAAGATGTTGTTAGAAAAAAAGGAAAAGAACTTTTTGGCTGCACAGAAGGTCGAAATATTTTTTATAAGGCCTATTGAAGAAATGTATTATTTAAATGTACCTTATAAAAAAATGCTTAAAAGCATAGGCATATATGACAACGATATAGACACAATTACTAACTTTATTGGGACTGACTATAAAGATATGAAAGAGTTAAAAGAAAGGCTTCTTCAAAACTACAAAAACTTCCATCTTCTAATATCTTTTATTAGTAAGTACGCAATTAATAGTATTATCTAATAAATCTAGATTCATACAAAATTTTTTGGATTATTTTTTGAAATAAAATATTGTTACTATTAGATATTTTTGGTTCTGTTGAATTAAAAGTGGACAAATTTTTTCTCATCCACTTTTTTCTTTACAGCCAACCCAGGTTTTGGATAGAAAAAGTCCTCGTTATAATGAATGCGTTAATTACATCAAAATAAGGAGGACATTATGTATCTTAACACATTTTTATTTTTGTTTGGTTTGGACCCCGAC
>JAQVLJ010000024.1 GCA_028704215.1 Clostridia bacterium | reverse complement strand
ACAAAAATTACGCTTATATAAAAATCAATCTAAAACAAGATTTCCCTCATTTTGAGGTTTCGCGAAAGTTGGACAAAAACAGTTTGTTTTTTGGACCATATTTTGCTGGTATTGGCGCAAAAGATGTATTGGACATAATTAACTACGCATATCCAGTCAGAAAATGCAAAATAAATATCAAAACAAATTCAAAACCTATCAAACCATGTCTTTTTTATGACATGCACTTATGTAATGCTCCTTGTGCAAACAAAGTAACAAAGGAAGAATATCGTAAAGTCTTAAACGATGCTATCAAGTTTTTGAAAGGCGACACAAAAAAAATCGAAAGTATTTTGCAAAATAAAATGCAAATCACTGCAAATTCCGAGAATTTTGAAACCGCTTTAAAACTACGTGACAAACTCAAAATGCTAAATAGATTAAAAGAGAAAGTATTTACTCAACTAACAAAAAATGTAAATTATGATGTATTTTCATTGGTGACTTTGGGAGAATTGTCTGCTATGTGTGTCATGATTGTACGTGGAGGAAAAATTCTTGGTATTCAAACTTTTGATATTTTGAATTATTTGGAAAAAAATGAGGCATATACACAATTTATTGTTCAATACTATTCAAATAGACCCTTTGTTTGCGACGAAATTATTCTGCCAAAAAATATTGACATTTCAAACATAAATTTGTTTTTGAATACAAAATATGCAAAAAAAATCATTGTTTTTCAGCCAGAAAAGGGTACAAAATATCAATTATTAAAAATGTGTGAGAAAAACGCAATATTAGACATTGAAAAGAATACCGAAAAAATATATAAAATTCGCAATGCTTCAATTGGTGCTATAACCCAACTAAAAAAAGACTTAAAATTGCAAAATCTACCAAATAGAATAGAGTGTTACGATATTTCTAATACATTTGGCACCAACACAGTTGCCTCAATGTCAGTACTAATTAATGGATTGAAAGCACCTAAACACTACCGAAAATTTAAAATAAATACAGTTAATTTTATTGATGACTTTGCTAGTATGAAAGAAACTTTGTTTCGAAGATTTGAAAAAATGTCAAGTGACGATGTAAGTTTTGCAAGTATGCCCGATTTAATCATTATAGACGGTGGAAAAGGACAACTTTCATCAGCTTTGGAAATTACACAACAGTTTGAATACAAAAATGATATTATAAGTCTGGCAAAAAGACTTGAAGAGGTTTTTTTACCACAAAATAAAGAATCTATTATTTTAGAAAAATCTAGTTACTCTTTGCATTTAATTCAATTAGCACGTGATGAAGCGCATCGATTTGCCATAACATACAATCGCAATCTGAGAAACAAATCTACATTCAAAGGTGGCTTAGAAGCAATCGAGGGTGTTGGGGGCGTAACAAGAAAAAAATTGCTTGCATGTTTTAAAACATTGGACAAAATTAAAAATGCTAGTTTTGAAGAGTTGAAATCTGCTGATGGTATAAACAAAAATGTGGCAAAAAATATTTTTGATTATTATCATAACGACTAAAAAAAAGGATAGAATAAACTATCCTTTTTTTTCGGTTAAATTTTTGTTTTTTAAATCATATAACTTTTTTACTAATTTGTCACAATCTTCCATTATACAAAATATTGTGCGATATTTGAATTTTTCATTTTTATAATACACGACAAGACTATAAGTATTTTCTCGTGAAATTTTGTCTGCAAAAGATTTGAATGATTTGATTTTATCAATATTTTTGTGCTGAGCAATTTCAGAATAATTGCTTTTTCCATACTCCAATACGTTGTCATAGATTGTGTAAACGTTATTATGAAGGCTCATTTTGATTGCAAAAAATGTACCTACAAAACAAATTGCGTATATTGACCATGCAACTATAATTACTGTCAAAGACATTGTGGATATCGTAAGTAAAATTATTGCCGCAACCAATAATATGTGGCAAACCAAATATGTTAACGAAACTTGTGTCAGATAAACACTTGCATGAGTGACAATTTCGCCTTGTTTTTCACCTTTTTCAACTATTTGATTGTTAATATGTAACTTTTTTTCTTTTTTCTTCATACAAAACCTCTTTAAACATTAAATTTGAATAATGTAACATCTCCGTCTTTCATTTCATAGTCTTTGCCAGCACTTATCATCTTGCCCTTTTCTTTGGCCATATTGAAGTCGCCGCAAGCAACCAAATCGGCATATTTCACTATTTCGGCACGAATAAAGCCCTTTTCAAAATCTGTATGTATCTTGCCCGCCGCCTGAGGAGCGAGTGTGCCACGTTTTATAGTCCAGGCACGTACTTCTTTTTCGCCCGCAGTCAAGTAACTAATGAGTCCAAGTAATTTGTAACTAGCCACGACCAATTTGTCCAAACCTGTAGTATCCATATTCAGTTCTTTCATAAATTCCAAACGCTCATCGTCAGGTAAAGAAATCAATTCTTCTTCTAGTCTGGCACAAAGTGATATTATCTCTGCACCTTCCTTTTCAGCAATTTTGGTTACTTCTTCCACCATTTCGTCTTGTTCTTTGCTTGGAATATCAGATATATTTGCAACATAAAGTATAGGCTTTGAAGTAATCAGAAAAAATCCGTCTACTATTTTTTGGTCTTCGTCATTAAAATCAATTGAACGAGCGGGCTTTTGGTCGGACAATCGCTTTAAAATAATCTCCAAAAGTTCTTTTTCATGCACAATCGTGTGTTCGGTGTTTTGTCTAGCCAATTTTTCTACTCTTGAAAGGCGTTTTGTAACAGTTTCAATATCTGCCAATATCAGTTCGATATTTATGGTATCAATATCTCGAATTGGATCTACACTGCCCTCAACGTGTATTATTTTTTCATCTTTGAAACATCTAACAACATGAACGATAGCATCGACTTCTTTGATGTGACTCAAAAATTTATTTCCAAGCCCCAAGCCTTCGCTCGCTCCTTTTACTAAACCAGCAATGTCGACAAATTCAATTTGAGCTGGGGTGATTTTTTTTGTATTATAAATTTTGCCCAAAACTTCAAGTCGGGGATCATAAACGTCAACTATTCCTACATTTGGTTCTATTGTGCAAAATGGATAATTTGCACTTTGAGCTCCAGCCTTTGTTATTGCATTAAATAAAGTGCTTTTGCCTACATTTGGCAAGCCTACCACTCCTAATTTCAATTCTTACTCCTATATAAACTACAATTTTATAGTATAGTCACTTTTTCGTATTCATATAATAATACAAATACTATTTTAAGGCAAGAGATTTATGATAATTTTGTATTTAATGCTAGGAATACTGCAAGGATTAACCGAATTTTTACCTGTTTCAAGTAGTGGACACATTGTGCTATTTGGATTGATTTTTGATGTACAAACAGATATCTTGCTGTTAAGTATTGTAGTTCATTTGGGTACTTTGATTTCTGTTTTTGTCTGTATGCGTAAGCAAATATGGGAACTTTTGAAAAAACCATTGGACAAAAAAATGATTAATTTAGTGTTGGCGACAATACCCACTATTTTGATAGTATTTTTGTTAAAAGACTATGTAGACATAATGTTTTCTGGCAAATTTTTGGTAATTGGCTTTTTTGCTACTGCAATTTTACTTGCTGTTGCAGATATGATGCCTATTCGTAAAAACGCAGTCAAATTACCTACTGCAATCATTATGGGTATTACCCAGGGTTTGGCAATACTGCCTGGTCTTAGTCGTTCAGGGACAACCATAACGACTGGAATTTTGTGTGGAGCAGATAAAGAAAAAGCAACTGAGTTTAGTTTTTTGATGAGTATACCAATTATTTTGGGGTCTGCATTGTATGAATGTAAAGAAATATCTACAAATATAATTAATTTGCCAATAATTCCTCTATTAGTTGCTTTTTTGGGTGCGTTTTTAAGCGGAATTTTGTCAATAAAAATTATGTTAAAAATTATCAAAAATAATAAATTGATTTATTTTAGTTATTATTTGATAGCTTTGTGTATTTGCATTGTTGCATTTTTGTAAAAATAAAAAAACCCAAAGCCAAAATTTGGCTTTGAGATTTTTGTTTTTTATTATTTTTTTATTTCAGGTGTGATTTTTGTTTGAGTCATATCCTGCTTGTTAATATCAAGTTGGATAAGCAAATTTGTTTTTACTTCGTCAACCGTAATATTTTTTAGTGCATCGTTTTTGATTACAACAATATTCATTTTGCCAAATACAAGTATTATTCGAGTTTCATCATATGACAAACCTGTCAAATTGGTTAAAGGATGTTGAATTTTGTTTATCGAAATGCCATTTTTCACAAAGTCTTCGATTATTTTGTCCTTTTCAATATCAATTTTTACATAATCCACTTCATCTAATAATGCACTGTCATAAAGCTTTTTTTGTTGAGATTTTACTATTGCTGGCATCACAAATATGAACACCGTTAATAAAATCAAAAATCCAAATAGTACTCCATCGAATACCAAACTGCTAGTGTTTTTTTCAATTATATCCATAACAATCAAAAAAATACTACATGCAAAACCAACTAACAAAGCCCACAAGGTAAACTTTTTACCTTTTCCTTGATTCATTTTGTAAACAAACATAGCACCAGCCAAATTGTCCTCAAAAGTATATTTGTACTGACAATAAGGTGTTTTTTGTTCAACCACGTTACTTGTTTTTTCAACATTTATCTTTTTTGCAGTGGTTTTTTTAGTTTTTTCAATTTTTTTCTCTTCCATCACTTAACTCCTTATAAATTCATTTTAAACAAAAAAAACCTATAAGTCAATTTTTCAAGTGATTTATATTTTTTTCATTTTTCAATATTATAATTAATATAAAGAATTTGTGTAACAAAAAAATTCCTATGTTATAGGAACTTTCTTGCTTCACCTCACAAGTTATTCGTAATGATATTCTGAACTTTGTGTTGGTGGAAATCTTTGACCTTTTTTGACGTCAACTGTGTTTAGTTTTTTACCGGTTTTGTTTACTACGTTGTAAGTTTTTGTAGCCGGAGAAACTTCACCAGGATTCCATTTGCCCATAGTCCCCTCCTCGCTACTAAGTATTGCCAACTACATAATAATAAAACATTGTTTTAAAACTCTTTTACTTTGCTTTCAAAAAAAATTTATAATTTTATACATAATCACGTATATAGTATAATGCAGCGCTGGTAAATTCGCGGCTTGTACTTGTCGAATCTTCAAATATTTCTAGTTTAATACGTGTGTCGCTTAACATTTGAACAACCATTAGTCCAATACGGCTTGATGTAGGTACGCCAATTTCAACGTTATTGGCGTTATATAGGTAATAGGTTACAATTACTGATGATGTGCTAACATTCTCCGGTCTAATAGGATTGTCCTCGTTTTTTAGTGCAAAGCCATAATCAAATATGCCAATTCCTATTCTGATTTGGTCAGGGTAATAAACATCGTATCCAAATGCCAATGTCTTTTCCCAATCATGCCAACTATCTGAACGAAGTCCTCCTTCTTGAAACCAGTTTCCACAAAGTGTGCCTAGTTCATCTATGGCAAATGAGCCGTCCGTAACCTCTTCATCATAAATATAATCAGGATATTCTGCTGAATTTGGTTGTGGAGGTCTTACTAATTCATACAACTGTGAACGTAATGACTCAACATAATATGCTAGTGGTTTATCACCATACCAAGTGGTTAGTGAAATTTTGTTGCTCAAAAAACCATTGTCAATATTTATGTTAATCAAACCAAGGTCAACGCAAGAAGTATTTCCACTTATAGCAATCTGATCTCCTGCCAAAACTGTGTCACCAACTTGCAAATCATTAGCAACAAAAATATGCCCGATGTAGTAAGTAATTGTATTTGTAACAGCAATTCTTATTGCGCCATCTCCAAACATACCCGCTTCTTCAATAAACAAAACTTTTCCACCTGTTGGAGCATATACTGGTTTGTCTAAACCAGTTGTTACAAAATATATATGGTCAGTTGGAAAAGTATGTCCAGGAGGATTAATTTGACCCAAAGGTATAATTCTATCAAAATCCTCAAAGCTCAAAATTGAATGAGCAAATTCAACAGTGCCTACTGGCATTGTAGAGTCAAAATATTGCAACATAATTTCATCCGTGCCACTCGTATTGCCATCACCACCATCATTGTTGCCATTATCTTTAAATAAAAAAACAGTAAAAATAGTACCGGAAATAACAAATATAATACAAAAAATCCAAATAAGTATTTTTTTCATCAAACCTCCTTATATATTCCCCAATTGCACTATTTCTATGTGAATATACTAATTTAAATTTAATATAACAATTTTGTCAAATTAAATTTTATATTTATATAAAAAATAACATTTTATAAACTTCGTTGTCAAACTTTCCACAACTTACAAAAATAGCTTATACTATAACAAAAAAATATTCAAAAAAACTAGCTTCAAACTAGTTTTTCAAAAAATCTAAAATTGTAGTTGATGGTAGAGCAAATGAAACGCCTTGAATTACATCATTATTTTTGTCTTTTAATCTAAAACTCACTATTCCAACAAGTTTTCCATCTTTATTAAAAACTGGACCGCCACTATTCCCTTCATTTATAACAAAACTTGTTTGAATTGCTGGAATAGTTTGTTCATTATAAATGACGTTTCTTTCACTACTTGAAACAACTCCATTTGTAAAAGATAATCCAAATCCATTAGGATTTCCAATTGTATAAATTGTTTCACCATTGTCTAAACTGTTTTCTAATATAAAAAATTGTGTATTGCTTTTATTAATTTTTATTTTAGCTAAATCATCTGTTTCGCCAACTTTTATAATTTCAGCATCCAACCATTCATCCACATCTGCTAATCTTACTTTTATAATAGAATAGTTGCTATTTTCACTTAAATTATAAACCACGTGCTTATTTGTTAGAATTGTGCCATTTAAATCAATGAAAAAACCAGTGGCATATCCCCAAGTCTCTTCATCGTCACTCACTTTTATTTCAACAACTTTCAATATGTTGTTGTTAAAAACAATGTCGGTCTTATCACTAGTAAATAAATAAATACTGGCAAAAATATTTAAAATAAACAAAGTTGCTAAGAGTATGTAATTTATAATAATTGCCTTTTTATTAATCAAAATTTTTACCTCATAAATCAGTTTTTTAAAAATCATTTTTATATAATTAATACATTTCTATATTAATAAAATATCTTATTTGCCTTTGTTAAAGTCTGTTAAATATTGTATTGAAATTTTAACCATTTCCCCGATTTCATTAATTCCTTTACACAATGGAAAGTATATAAAACAAGCACATGCTATTTCATTTTCATTATATTGAACAATTATTTCATTTGTTCCGTATTCGTCATCTGGAAATATATTTCCTTTTATATAATAGCATTTATAGTTGTCAGGTTTGATTACATAGTCCGTGTATTGCAGAACGTCATTGTAATTATCTCCATTATCTGGAAAATGTTCAACCTTGGCCATTTCTTCCAAAGACGAATACATTTTCGTTTTAAATCTTTTATCTTTTAATAAATGCTTTTCAATATCATTTTTGGAGTAGTATTTTTTATAATAAGTCATATTATCTCCTATATAGGATCACCGATAAAAGGTAATCCGAAGAATGAATGGGCACTAACATTGACTCTTTTTAATGTAATCTTATTTAATGTATGATAATGATAAAATCCAAAATCAACATTAATACTATTTAGTAAAGTAAATTTAATATAATGCCTTTCGGCAACATAAGGATCATATGTATGTGTAATTTTATCTAAGCCACCAGGTACAAATCCAGCGCCTTTTACACATTCAATTGCAGTTTGTGAAAATGGAGACCATACACTTCCACCTTTTTTAATCCAATTTCGAGCATTCTCATAATTAGTAAACTGATATAATATTGGTATAAGGCTAGTTCCAGTTATTGTACCGCAAAGCAAATAACAATCTTTTCTGTATTTTGCCGCTTCATAAATTTCAATAGCCAATAATTCTGTCATAGCAATTGCAGATGTTAATACAATTGCGGTAATTTTACCACAAGCTAATTTTATTCTATCCCAAAAAGAAATGAACCCATCTTTAATTTTTGAAATTAAACGATCAATGTCATTTGCAATTTGTTTTGCATTTAAGGTTACGATTATTAAAACCGCTGAAATAACAACAAGCGAAACTATTTGTTTTATCGTAAAAGCAGCAAGAATTGCTGTTAATACCAAACATTCTTCGATATTTTCATCTTTCAACTCTGCCATAATGTCAATTTTGTTGCCATTTTCATTAACGATAAATAGTTGTCCAGTTTTTTCATCATATTCTGTTGAAAAATCTAGTTTTGCAGACGAAACTATATTCCCATCAGCAACAACGTTGCTTGTAAGGCTAATTGTTTCTTTACTATTGTCAATAACAGACTGATAATTTTTTACAATATCGCTACCCTCATACTCTGTAGATAAAAAATTCAAGTCATCTAAATTAATATCTCCATTAAAGTATGATATATCGTTTTCAGTTCTCGTTTCAATATTATTAAATTGTTTCTGCAATTTTTCAATCTTTTCTTCGTACGACAAAGTTCCTATTTCGCTAACGTTAATGTCTCTAGTAGCAACATTGTTTTTTGAATTAATATACCCAGGGAGCAAAAATGATAAGCAAACAATTAAAGCCAAAAACAATGCAATACAAATAGCTTTTTTATTAAATATTTTCATATACAGCTCCTTAAAATTTCCATTATTTTACAATATTTACACTCAAAAGTCAATACTATGTTAGTATTTTATATCATCAAGCAACGAACCAACTGAAATGTGCTTATAATGAAATAGGTTTAATAATGGGCAGAACAAATACAATTTCGATAAAAGTTTTATAAATATAATAAATTTACTTGTATTAACAAAAAATAATATGATAACATATAGATAAATATCTATGTGTTGGAGAAAAATATGAATTGTAAAGATGGTGCTTATTTGTTTAAAGTGCTTAGTGATGAAACTAGGCTTAGCATTGTTGAAATGCTGAAGCAAGGAACAATGTGTGCTTGCAAATTGCTTGAAGATTTTGACATTACTCAGCCAACATTAAGTTATCACATGAAAATGCTTGTAGATAGCGGACTTGTTAGTTGCGAAAAAAATGGTATTTGGAATAACTACACTTTAAATAAAGATAAGTTGGAATTTCTTTCAAAATTTTTTGATATAAATAAAAGTTGTTGTGAAAAAAATAATTGTAATTGTCATAAGAAATAAATATTTTTTTAGATATCTATAGACTGCCATCTATGTAATAAGGAGAATAAATGGGTAAAAAGAATAATTGGTTTTTAATGCATAAAAAAACAACAATTTTTTTAAGTGTTATTCTTTGCATTGCATTTATAAATGTTTTCATTGGCTTGGTTTGGAACTGGAATATTGTTAAAAGCATTTGGGAATTTTTTAGTGACCAAATTCTTGGAATGAA
This sequence comes from Clostridia bacterium, assembly GCA_028704215.1. Taxonomy (GTDB): domain Bacteria; phylum Bacillota; class Clostridia; order Christensenellales; family UBA1242; genus STF1-107. The sequence continues at coordinate 2,119 of JAQVLJ010000024.1, read as the reverse complement.
ATGGCTTAACTCTTTAATTGGTTTAGGAGTTGGTGGTATTGGTGGGCAAGAATTTTTGGCAAGCCGTTGGGGTGCAAGTATTCAGTTTTTTATTTATGATGCGATAAAAATAATATTTTTGCTTTGCTTGTTAATATTTATAATATCCTACATCCAAAGTTATTTTCCGCCTGAAAGAACAAAAAAAATATTATCAAAATTTAAAGGTATAAAAGCAAATATAATTGGGGCACTACTTGGAACAGTTACCCCCTTTTGCAGTTGTTCATCAATTCCTATTTTTATAGGATTTACAAGAGCTGGTTTGTCTAGCGGTGTAACGTTTTCATTTTTAATAAGCAGTCCCTTAGTTGACCTTGGTGCATTTATTTTGCTTGCTAGTGTATTTGGTTTTCCTATTGCAATTGCCTATGTTGTGGTTGGCTTGACTCTTGCAGTAATAGGTGGAACTCTTATAGAAAAGTCTGGTGCCGGAAAGTCTGTTGAAGACTTTGTTACGGCTGGAAGCAGCATAGACATTGAGCAAGAAAATTTAAGCAAAAAAGACAGACTAATTTACGCAAAAGAACAAGTAAGGAATACTTTAAAAAAAGTCTGGTTGTTTGTTTTGATTGGCGTATTGATAGGTGCTGTAATTCACAATTGGATTCCAACCGAATGGATAAGTGCGGTTTTGGGGCAAGATAAATGGTATTCAGTTCTTGTGGCTAGTCTTGTGGGCGTTCCTATGTACGCAGATATATTTGGCACCATTCCTATTGCGGAAGCGCTCTTTATAAAGGGCGTTGGAGTAGGAACGATTTTATCATTTATGATGAGTGTAACTGCACTAAGTTTGCCAAGCATGATAATGCTAAGGCGAGCGGTAAAACCAAAGCTTTTGTGGGCTTTTATAGGAATTGTAACAGTAGGAATTGTATTGATTGGATATATTTTTAACGCATTCAATTTCCTATTTACATAAAAAAAGGAGTATAAATTATGAAAATTATTGCATTGGGTGGATGTTGTAGTAAAAGCCAACAAAATTTTGAAAACGCCAAAATTGCTGCTAAAAATTGCGGCATTTCTGAAGCAGTTGAACAAGAAAAAGATTTTGAAAAAATTATGGCTTATGGAGTTATGGCAACCCCTGCTCTCGTGATTGACAACAATGTTGTATCTATGGGAAGAATGTTGACAGTAGAGCAAATAGAAAAAATAATAAAGATGAAACAATAAGATAAAAAATTAAAAATATGTCAATTAATTGTTGGGCATACTTTTTTCATAGGTTGCAAATGTATGCAACGCATTCCGTTTTAGATAATTTTATAACGATTTTAGGAAATATTAAAAAATGGAAAGCCCGAGAGTTTACTTTTGGAACTTAATGTTTAAAACGATACTATAGAAACATTAGTATCGTATACAATAATAAAGAACAATCCGATCATAGATTTAATTGTTTTATATTTATTGAAGTGATATAATTTTTATAGATATATAATGCGTTAGGAGATATTTCATGAATAAAACAAAGAATAATATTACAAAAATGATTTTTGGGGTCATTTTGGTTATAGCTATGTTAGCTTGTAGTTTTGGAAATATATTTAACTCGGAAAATTTTGTTGTTTTTGCTGATGTGGAAAATGATATTGACTATAGCATAACAGAAATTATAAATGGTCAAACACCAAATGAAAATTATATAACCATAAACAATGCAGAAGAATTAACTACATTTTCATCGGTAATAAATCAAGGGCTTTATAATAACAAAAAATTTAAATTAACTTCAGATATTGAACTAAATGAAAGTTCAGAGAATTATGCAGATTGGGAATATGATCCTCCAGCAAATGCTTGGATTCCTATTGGCATAGGTTATGACTATCCTTTTGCAGGTGTTTTTGATGGACAAGGGTTTACAATAAGTGGATTGTATATCAATAATACAGAGGATTGTCAAGGACTATTTGGTTACATGAGTAGTGGAATAATCAAAAATGTAAACCTAATAGATATTTACGTTAAGGGCGGACATAATACTGGCGGTTTGTTAGGTTTCAGCGATGGAATTGTTGCAAACTGCACTATTGATGGGTTGGTTTGTAGTGATTTTCATGAGGATTGG
>JAQVLJ010000087.1 GCA_028704215.1 Clostridia bacterium | reverse complement strand
ATCTCGGAACAAAAGGCAGACCGACATAGAAGTGCTGAACGGCAGCGACGTCACCGGGAACTCCACCTGCGAGGGGGACATCACGGATTTCCATTTGGGTAATGATCCAAGTGGAATAAAACAAATGAGTTTTTCCGAATTGTTTACTTTTGTAGAAGATTATACAGAAAATGCTGATACCGTTACGCTTACAGACCTTAAAAACGATTTTGATATTTCTATTACGGATGAAGACAATTATTTTTATGGCATTGACATTACTTCTTTATTGAATGTTCCGATTGTAAGTATTGGCGACAATTTGGATTTGATTAGTGACCAAATAGATATCAATTTTTTGGAAACCATGGGAGTGGAAATACCGGAAAATGTACCAGCAGTAGAGGCGTTACGTGGTACGGCATTTAGCGAACTTGCCGCCGCCATAGAAAATTTAACCATACCCCAGTTGTTTGGAACTGCACAAAGTAACACTGGTATTTTGAAATTATTGCGTGATAGAAATGCCACTCTCGCTACTTTATCTACTACGTTGGCAGTAGTATTGGACCCGGATAGTTTGACTTTTGCAGATATTTATTATATTGCACCATTTGAGTTGCCTGATGGAGAAACCTATGGCTCACTACCATCAGAGTTGAAAGATAAAACACTTAATCAAATAATGGATGAATATATTACAAATTATTTGGCTACTCTATAAAAAAACCAAATAATTCTTTACATTAAATATTTGATGTGATATACTGCGCTCAGTACCAAGACATAGTGATTTGAACACTCTGACATTCACTCTGTTTTAGGCGAATTTTATGAAAGGAGTAAATTTATGGCTAATATTGACAAAAAGGCAATTATGGCAGAACATTCACGTGGCGAAAACGACACTGGTAGTGCAGAAGTCCAAATCGCATTGTTGACAGCTCGTATCAAAAATTTGACAGAGCATTTGAAACTCAACAAGCAAGACAAACATTCAACACGTGGTTTGATGAAAATGGTAGCCCAACGTAAAAGTATGTTGAAGTATCTTGAAAAAACTGATATTGAAAGATACCGTGCTATCAAAACAAAATTGGGAATTAGATAATTTTGTTAGGGTGCGAATAAGCACCCTAATTTTTAGCGAAAACCTTTGTTGTAATTATTTAAAACTCTAAAAAACGCCTTGTTTCAGCGTAAAATGAAACTGTTTCTAAGGGAGAATAAAAAGGAGAATTATGGAAAACAAAATATTCAAAACAAATATCGGCGGAAGAGAAGTTTCTGTCGAAATAGGTAAATATTGCGGACTGAGTAACGGCTCTTGTATGGTTCGTTGTGGTGATACTGTGATAATGGTCAACGCCACTATGAGCAAACTGCCTCGTCCAAATATTGACTTTTTTCCACTAGGTGTGGATTATGAAGAAAAACTTTATACAATAGGCAAAATTCCAGGCGGATTCAAAAAGCGTGAAGGTCGCCCTTCTGACAAAGCAATCTTAACAAGTCGTTTGATCGACAGACCTTTAAGACCTTTGTTTCCAAAAGGATTTTTTAATGATGTCGCAGTTGTAGCGACTCCACTATCGGTTGATACCGATATTTCACCAGAGCCTTTTGCAATGTTGGGCAGTTCGATTGCTCTTAGCATTTCGGATATTCCATTTGAAGGACCAACTGGTGCTGTAGTTGTAGGTTTAATTGACGGAAAATATATTGTTAACCCAACTGTTGAACAAGAACAATTAAGCGATTTGCACCTCACGGTTAGTGGTACAAAAGAAGCAATCTTAATGGTGGAAGCGGGCGCAAAACAAGTAAGCGAAGATGTAATGTTAGATGGTATCATGTTTGCACATGAAGAAATCAAAAAACAAGTCGCTTTCCAAGAAGAAATTGTAAAAGAGTTGAAAGTTGAAAAAAATAAAGATATTGCTTTTGAAAGTGTGCCAGAAGAAATAGTCAAAGCTGTACGTGAGTATGCAGATAAAAAAGTAGATGATATGCTGGAAAATTTCAATCGTCAAGAAAGAGAAAAGGCAGAAGATAATTTAAACAAAGAAGTTTTAGCACATTTTGCAGAAATATTCCCAGAACAAGACAAGTTCGTAGGACAAGTTTTGTACGATATGAAAAAAGAAAAAGTACGTCGCAAAATTTTGGACAAAGGTATTCGTCCAGATGGCCGTGTACTTACAGAAATTCGTCCAATTTGGTGTGAAGCGGGCATTTTGCCTCGTGTACACGGAAGCGCAGTATTTACTCGTGGTCAAACACAAGTTCTTACAACTTTGACTTTGGGCATGTTGGATGAAGCACAATCATTGGAAGGGCTGGATGAAGAAGAAAGCAAACGCTATATGCATCATTATAATATGCCACCTTATTCTACGGCCGAAGCAAAACCACTTAAATCACCTGGTAGACGTGAAATAGGTCACGGTGCACTTGCTGAAAGAGCATTGATACCTGTATTGCCAAGCGAACAAGAATTTCCTTATGCTATTCGTACTGTAAGTGAAGTTTTGTCATCTAATGGCTCCACATCACAAGCAAGTGTTTGTGGTAGCACGTTGGCTCTTATGGACGCCGGTGTTCCAATTTCTAGCCCTGTAGCAGGTATTGCAATGGGACTTATAAAGGACAAAACAAGCGACAAGGTAGCTATTTTGACAGACATACAAGGACTTGAAGATTTCTTAGGAGATATGGACTTTAAAGTGGCAGGAACAGAACTTGGTATTACAGCAATACAAATGGATATGAAGATTCATGGTATTGACAGAAATATTTTGAAGACTGCTCTTGAACAGGCTCGTGTTGCTCGTTTGAGTATTATGGAAAAAATGTTGGCAGTTCTTCCTGAGCCTCGCAAAGAATTGTCAAAATATGCACCAAAAATAATTACC
>JAQVLJ010000086.1 GCA_028704215.1 Clostridia bacterium | reverse complement strand
TAAAAATAGTACAAGCACGTCAAGCGATTATAGAAAAACTTGAACAAGAAAACTTGTTAATCAAACAAGACAAATTGACACACGCTGTATCTTGTCATGACAGATGTGGTACACCTATTGAAATTGTAGTAAAAAAACAATGGTTTATAGATGTTTTGAGTCACAAACAAGAAATATATGACGCTGGATTTCAACTTAATTGGCATCCAATAAGTATGCGTGCAAGATTTTTGAATTGGGTAGAAAATTTGCAATGGAACTGGTGCATATCTCGCCAACGTTTCTATGGCGTGCCATTCCCAGTATGGTTCTGCAAAAAATGTGGAAAACCAGTTTTGGCAGATATAAATTCTTTGCCAGTCGACCCATTAAAAGACGTACCAAAAACGCCTTGTTCTTGCGGCTGTACTGAGTTCGAACCAGAAGTTGACGTTATGGACACGTGGGCTACATCTTCGCTTACTCCTCAAATATGTACAGATTTGTACACACACCATGGACTTAGTGACAGTATGGTACCTATGAATTTGCGTCCTAATGCTCATGATAACATTCGTGTATGGGATTTCTACACAGTAGTAAAAAGTCTATATCATTTCAATAAATTACCTTGGCACGATCTAATGATTTCTGGCTACGTCACTAGTCCTGATGGTAGTAAGTTGTCTAAATCAAAAAATAATACAAAAAATTCTCCACAAGACATTTTGGCTGAATACTCTGCCGATGTTACGAGATATTGGGCAGATAGTATGGCATTGGGAAAAGACACTTGCTTTACTTTTGATGCTTTTGACAGCGGAAAAAAACTTGTAAATAAAATTTGGAATGCATCCAAGTTTGTTTTGTCATTTTTGGAAAATTATACATTGACTGAAACAAAGCTTCTTCCTATGGATGAATGGATACTGGAAAAATATAAAAAACTTCAAACAAGTTTTGTAAAACATTTGGACAAATACGAAATATCTCTTGCCTTGAATGAATTAGAAAAATTCTTTTGGTCATTCTGTGATGACTATATAGAACTGGTGAAAAGACGTCTTTACAATCCAGACATATATGGAACCAAAGCTAATATGTCGGCAAAATACAGTTGCTACGTGGTACTGTTGGGAATGTTGAAGATGTTTTCTATATTTGCTCCGCATATAACGGAAGAAATATATATGTCATACTATGCAGACAAAGAAAACTGCAAATCTATTCACATCTCAAAATATAATAAAATAGACAAAGAATTTGACAAATCTCTTGTTGATGATGGTGAAAAGGTGATGAATCTTGTGTCCGCGATAAGACAATTCAAATCAGAAAACAAAATATCTTTAAAGACGTTTATTGATGATTTGACTATCACAAGTGAAAACAACGATTTTGTAAAATCTGTTGAAGTAGATATAAAAGCAGTTGGCTCAATCAATACTATAAAATACAAAAAAGGCGATTATAATTTACAATTTGGAAAAATTATAAGTGAATAAAAGGAGTATCATATGTTAGATATCAACTTAATTAGGGAAAATCCAAAAAAGGTACACGATAGTTTGCTCAAAAAGGGCTGGAATGTTAATTTTGAAAAATTATTAAAAAACGATAATGAAAAAAAAGAGCTAGTTTTGCAAGCTGACAAATTAAAAGAAGAACGAAATAAATTGTCTTCAACTGTTCCTTTGGTAAAAAAAGTAGGCGGAAACATTCAAGCCATATTTGACAAGGTAAAAGAAATCAATTTACAAATTGAAGCCTTAGACGAAAAAATTAAAATATATGAAAATGAAATCTTCGATTTTATGTCTGCACTACCAAATACACCTGACGATGATTTGCTAGCAGGAGAAAAAGAGAACAATAAAGCAATATATACTTATGGAAATGCACCAAAATTCGATTTCAAACCACTTGACCACATGGAATTGTGCGAAAAATGCGGACTTGTTGACTATGAACGTGCCGCAAAAATAAGCGGTCGTGGAACTTGTATATACACAGGACTTGGAGCACAACTGGAATGGGCTTTGCTCAATTTCTTTATAAGCGAGCACATACATGATGGTTACCAATTCATTTTACCTCCTCATATATTAAACTACGAAAGTGGTTATACCGCAGGCCAGTTCCCAAAATTTAAAGAAGATGTGTTTTGGTTAGAAAAGTCAGAACCTAGTAAATTTATGTTGCCAACTGCCGAGACGGCTTTGGTAAACTTTCATCGCAACGAAATTTTATCAGAAGATGAATTGCCTAAGAAGATGTTTGCATATACGCCTTGTTATCGATTTGAAGCAGGTAGTTATCGAACGGAAGAGCGTGGTATGATAAGAGGCTTTCAATTCAACAAAGTAGAAATGTTTTGCTACGCAACAGAAAAAAATGCTCGTGTTTGCTTCGAAGAATTGGTACGAAAGGCACAATCTTTGTTGGAAAAATTGGGACTTCACTTTCAGACAAGCAAATTGGCAGCCGGAGATTGTTCACATGGTATGGCAAGAACTTATGATATTGAAATATGGATTCCAAGCATGAATATATATAAAGAAGTATCTTCTGTCAGCAATGCAAACGATTATCAAGCAAGAAGAGGTAATATTAAATACAGAGATAAAGAAAGTGGCAAAACAAAATATTGTCATACCCTTAATGGTTCTGGACTTGCTACTTCTCGTTTGATGCCTGCCTTAGTAGAACAAAATCAAAATGCTGATGGTTCTATCAATATACCAAAAGTATTGCAACCTTTTATGGGTGGAATAGAAAAAATATATCCAATAAAAAAATAAAAAATAAAAAATAAAAAAAGAAAAGTTACGGAAATAACAAAAAACTAGGAAATACACCTAGTTTTTTGTTAATAATCCATTTTTATCTTAATTTATTTTTCAATACTTACAATTATT
>JAQVLJ010000085.1 GCA_028704215.1 Clostridia bacterium | reverse complement strand
TATATTTACTTTTTCTTTTTCTAATAGTTGAGTAACGTTATTCAACGCTTTCGTATCTGAATGAAAAATTGCAGACAATTTGGCAACATATTTTTCACTAATATCTTTGTCCCAATAAACGTCAACAAATCGGTTTTTTTCCAAATATTTAACATTAATACAGTCTGCTCTGTGGACGGTGACACCTCTTCCACGCGAAACGTAACCTACAATTTCATCACCAGGAATAGGACTACAACAACGTGCAAATCGAGTCAACATATCTTCCTGAAAATTCACTAAAATTCCTTTTGGTTTTGATGGTTCGGCACTTGAATAAGTGCGCTCTTTTTTTTCTGGAACAATAAGTCGGTTCAAAACCTGCTCTGCACTGATCGTACCACTCCCCACTCCTGCCAAAATTTCATCAAGTGTGCTAAAACTGTATTTTGCGAGTAATTTTTTCAAATCATCTGCACTAACTAAATCAGCAAAAATTTTGCCACGTTCTTTAGAAGCTTTGTCCAAAATTGTTTTGCCCTTTTTGATATTTTCTTCAACAAATTGATGTTTAAAAAACTGATTAATTTTGTTTCTAGCAGAACTTGTTGCTACAATTTTTAACCAATCACGTGAGGGGCCTTTTGAAAGCTTATTTGTAACAATTTCACATATATCGCCATTGTTTAGTTTTGTAGATATAGGCACCATTTTGCTATTAATCTTTGCACCTACGCACTTATGTCCTATGTCAGTGTGAACTGCATAAGCAAAGTCAATACATGTCGCTCCGACAGGAAATTTCAAAACTTTTCCGTTCGGAGTTTGCGCAAATATTTCGTCATTAAACATATCAGATTTTATATTTTCGATAAATTCTGAGCTTGGTAATTGTCTGTTTTCCTCTATTAACTGACGTAACCAGTTTACTTTTTCGTCAAATGAAGTGCTTTTTCGTTTTTCTTTATAAATCCAGTGTGCTGCAACACCATATTCACAGAACTTATGCATTTCTTCTGTACGAATTTGAACTTCTATTGGTCTATCATCATCAGCCAAAATGACAGTATGCAAAGATTGATAGCCATTTGGCTTTGGCATTGCAATATAATCTTTGAATCTGTTAGGTAGAATAGTAAATTCACTATTGATTTTACCCAAAACAATATAGCATTCGTCTATTGTTTGAACAATAACACGGATTGCCATCAAATCATAAAGTTGATTTATTGACAAATTTTTACTAGAGATTTTTTTGTAAACACTTGCCAAATGTTTTTCTCTACCAACAACAGAAAATTTTATTCCTAAATCTCTCAACGTTGCGCGTATTTTTTGCATAGCAAGATGAATTTGTTTTTTTCTTTTATCTTTGTTCAGCAATTCTTCATCTGACAATTTTTGATATATATCAGGCTCTAAATATCTAAAACTCAAATCTTCTAACTTGTTTTTGATTTTGCTTAATCCTAAGCGAGCGGAAAGTGGAGCATAAATATCTTTTACAGAATGAACAAAAATCTTTTTGTTTTCCATTTCTATTTCTTGTATGTGTTCTAAATTGAACGCAACATAGGCCAATAAGATAACCAAGACGCGTAAATCTTTTGTCATTGCTATCAGCATATTTCTGATGTTTTCTGCTTCGTGCTCAATAGAACCATTATTCAAAAATCCAACAGTATTTAAGCCTTGCAATATTTCAGCAGTTGTTTTATCGTAATCTGTTGCTATAGCTAAATAATCTACAGATTCTTTTGGAATCATTATATATAAACATGTTGCTAAAAGAGATGGCTCACCAATCTTAAAATCATTAATTGTTTTCAAAATATCTGTCATCATTTTTTCTTGCATAGTCGACGCATCTTGAAACAAAAGTGCCAATTTTTGCAATTTTATTTCATTACAAACATTTTTTTGTAAAATTTCAATAATATTATTCATTGCACTCACCCGATATTTTTAACATATTTAATCTATTGTAAAAAGAACTTGCATTCAAAGTGCTTTTATTGTTTGTGATATTTAATTTTATATTGTTTTTGTCATAAGTTATCAAACCCAATTCTGAAAAGACTGACAAACATACTGCAAATTGCAAATAGTTATACTTAAATTTCGGATTAATCAATTTTGTAGCATTAATAAATAAATTGTATAAATTATAGTCAGACATATTGTTCTGAGCAATATATTCTATTAATCTAAAATATTTTCCAAAAATTTCCCTGTTTGTAGAAACATTTCTGAATATCGAAAAACTAAATTGAGTTTTGTGTGGCAAAAATATGGTTGCTTTTGTTGCTTTATTCAATGCTGACAAAAAACCAGTATGCAAAACCGGGTCAAGAAATACAATCCTGTTAAAAGTATTGAAATTATCGAAATTTGTTGGCGCTAACAATATCGTATTAAGTCCCGTTTGGTCATCAATACTAAAAATTCTGTTTCTAATTATATCATTTGAATCATAAATAGATTTAAAATTCAAATACGTGTTGTAATCATATGCAATAAACAAAGTCCCAAAAACTGCTTTGTTCATATTCAACAAAATTTGTATCAATTCTTCACGATTATAATTTGAAAACTGATATTTATCGGTGTCGTTGTAAGTCAACTGATTAATATACTCCGCCATAAGAATATTGTTGTCCGTAGGTCTGTTGATATCCTCATAATCTATGTTTTTTACTATACCGCTGATTTTTAGCTTATTTTTGTAATTATCGATGTCCAAATCTGCCAAAACATAGTTTTCAATTCCGCTAGACAGCGTGTAGTATTTTGATTTTGAATTAAAAGCCAAGAGCGACATATTGTCCAAGTTCAGAACCAAATGTTCCGGATATTTTTTTAATGATGTGACTTTTGTGTTTTTCAATTTAACAAGAAATATTGGTCTAAAATTGTTGTGACCACATGGCTCAAGCCTATCAATGTCTTTAATGAAGTCTAC
>JAQVLJ010000084.1 GCA_028704215.1 Clostridia bacterium | reverse complement strand
AAAAAGTATCGCAAGAAGCACAAGCAAATTTAGAAAACAATATTATTGACAGTATTGTTGAAAGTGCAAAAATTGACCTACCAAAAGCCATGCTAGAATCAGAACAAAAACGTCTTATGAATGGTTTTGAAAACCAACTAGCACAACAAGGCATTAAGATAGACGATTACGCTAAGTACATGGGCAAAAGCGTTTCAGACCTTTTGGCAGAACAAGAAGAATATGCTGTTCGTTCTCTAAAATCACGTATTATTTTGGAACACATTATCCAGCTTGAAAAAATTGACGTGAGTGAGGAACAAATCAAAGCAAAGATGGAAGAAATTGCAAAAATGCAAAATGTTACCGTTCAAGATATTGAAAAACAATTAAATGAAGATATTAAAAATCGTCTGATCAGTAATATTTTAATGGACAATATAGTAAAATTTTTAGTCGAAAACAACACTATTGAATTGTGCAACGGACACGACTAGTCAAAAAAACTAAATAATAGATTTTATTTTCAAATTTTTAATTTTATTATTGGATAGAATAATAGGAGGAGAAAGATTATGATGATACCAATGGTAGTTGACCAAGTAGGTAACTTTGAACGTAGTTACGACATTTATTCTCGTCTTTTGGAAGACAGAATTATATTTTTGACAGGAGAAATCAATGATGCTATAGCAAATTCTGTGGTCGCTCAGTTGATTTATCTCGAAGGAAAAAATCCTGATAAAGATATCTTTTTGTATATAAATAGCCCAGGTGGTTCTGTGAGTGCTGGTTTGGCAATTTATGACACAATAAAATATATAAAATGTGATGTGTCTACTATTTGTATAGGAATTGCCGCATCTATGGCAGCACTATTATTATCAAGCGGAGCAAAAGGCAAAAGGGTGGTTTTGCCACACGGCGAAGTAATGATTCATCAACCTTTGGGTGGTGCACAAGGTCAAGCAAGTGATATTCAAATACAAGCACAACATATTCAGTCTATCAAATCTACTCTTAACGAAATTTTGGCAGAAAATACTGGCAAAGATATTAAAAAGATTGAAGTCGATACGGATAGAGACAACTATATGTCTGCAAAGCAAGCACTGGAATATGGTCTAGTTGACAAAATATTTACAAAAAGAGCATAACTTTTTGAATAAATAACAAATTCTAAGTGTAGCATATATAATATAAAGAAAGGAGTTACTTCTTTGAAAGAAATAGATACTGTTTGCTCTTTCTGTGGCAAAACTATTACTCAATTTTCACAAATTGTTAGCAATCCCGACGGTGATTGTTTTATTTGCCGTGATTGTGTTGAAATGTGCAAAAATTTGATGGACAGAGATAAGCGAAACAGCACCGATCAAGCAATAATGGATCTGATGAAACCACAAGAAATCAAAGACAAATTGGATGAATTTATTATAGGTCAAGATGAAGCGAAGAGGGTATTGGCAGTTTCTGTTTACAATCATTACAGACGTATCAATTACAATATAATTGAGCATACTGGGGAAGGCGATGATGTTGAACTTGAAAAAAGCAATATTTTATTGATAGGTCCAACTGGCTGCGGTAAAACACTTTTGGCCAAAACATTGGCAAAGACTCTTAAAGTACCTTTTGCGAGCAGTGATGCCACTACTTTGACAGAGGCTGGTTATGTGGGTGATGACGTGGAAAATGTGCTTTTAAAACTCATTCAAAACGCAAATTACGATATAAAGAAAGCAGAAAAAGGTATCATATACATTGATGAAATAGACAAAATCGCGCGTAAAGGCGAAAATGTGTCTATTACTCGTGATGTTTCGGGCGAAGGTGTTCAACAAGCGTTGCTAAAAATACTTGAAGGCACCATTGCTTCCGTTCCTCCTCAAGGTGGTAGAAAGCATCCTCAACAAGAAAATATACAAATAGACACAACCAATATATTATTTATTTTGGGTGGTGCATTTGTAGGACTAGAAAAAATTGTTTCCCAACGCGCAGGCTCTGCAAACTTGGGATTTGGCGCAGATGTAAAAGCAAAAAGCGACAAGTTAAACAACGAACGAATAAAAGATATACAACCTCACGATCTTATCAAGTATGGTATGATTCCAGAATTTGTGGGACGTGTGCCTATTGTAGTAAGTTTGGAAGGACTGAATCAGACCGCACTTGAACGCATATTGCAAGAACCAAAAAATGCAATTTTGAAACAGTACAAAAAAATGTTTAAGATGGATGGAATTGAACTTGAATTTAGCGAAAGCGCTATAAAAGCGGTTGCTCAAAAAGCGATTGAATTGCGTACGGGTGCAAGAGGTTTGAGGACTATCCTTGAAGACAAGATGATAGATGTAATGTACAATTATCACTTTGATGAAGAAATTGACAAAATTGTGGTTGATGACGATTTCATTATGGATAAAGCAGCTCCAAAAATTGTAAAAAGACCAAAATCTGAAACAGCATAATATATATGAAAAAATAAAAATACAGGCAGAAATGCTTGTATTTTTTTCGTAATTTTTGCATTTTAGTGGTATAATATTCTTATGAAAGTAAAAAGTTTTTTTCTTAAACAATATTTCAAAAATAAAATTCGCAACTCAAAGTACAAAGTCGGAGTTAGTTTTGGTGGAGGCGGAGCCAGAGGATTTGCACATCTTGGTGCAATAAAAGCATTTGAAGAATATGGTATAGATTTTGATGTTGTGTCAGGTTGCAGTGTCGGCGCAATGATTGGTGCCTTTTATTGCGCGGGATTTAGTTATGAACAAATGTATGAGATAGCATCAAAACTAAAAACAAAAGATATAAAATCAAACAAATTTTACATTTTGCCATCAAAAAATCAAGGTTTAATTGACTTGGTTCAAAACAATATAACATGTAAAGACATAAGTGGTTTGAAAAAACGCTTCTATCCAGTTGCAGTAGATTTGATAAGTGGCAAGGAAGTAGTTTTTTCGAGTGGTGATATAGCACAAATTGTAACTGCCAGTTGCTGTGTACCGGGAGTATTTG
>JAQVLJ010000023.1 GCA_028704215.1 Clostridia bacterium | reverse complement strand
GTGCCCAACGGTGTTTCAGGTACTCCAACCACTAGTAATATTACCATGACACTAACAGTTGAAGCGGTGCAGTCTGTCCATACGACTATTACTACTATCGCAGGTTTGGAGGCGCTATTTGCCGCTGACTAACATGCTAGCACATTTTGTGTAAGCGCGTATTAATCCTCCTGCGCCTAACTTAATTCCGCCAAAGTATCTTACCACTACAATCATAGTGTTGGTAAGGTTTTTCTTTTTTATAACATTCAAAATGGGTTTGCCAGCAGTACCGCTCGGCTCGCCATCATCAAAACTTTTTTCGTGTATCATCTCAGCATTGAACGTATACGCATAGCAAATATGAGTTGCTTTTTTGTGCTTGATTTTTTGTTCATCTAAAATTTTTTGAACTTCATCCAAACATACAATATCGTATAATTGTCCGATAAATAATGATTTTTTTATTTTTACTTCTGATGTTTTTATTAAATACATATATAGATTATAGCATATTTATTCGAAAAATTAGCATGATACGATGTAATTTTTGTTCAACTGTTTGTTATAAAAACACACATTCAAATCATATCTTTCTATAAGACTATATAGGAGAATATATTTTGTATTTTTTAAGTAAAGAAGACACTTTGGACAAGTTGAGCAGTAGTTTTTCCGGTATCAAAAGTAATGAAGTGTGCAAGCGAATGGAACAATATGGAAAAAATGTTTTGAAAGAAAAGCGCAGAGAAAACATTATAGTTACTTTTTTGCGTCAGTTTAAAAACTTGATGGTGTTTGTATTGCTATTGTCAGCTTTGATTACTATTGTTTTTGCTATTGTAACTAAAGAATTTGCTGATTTGATAGACGCCTTTATTATTTTATTTATTGTTATTCTGAATGCTATAATCGGAGTTGTTCAAGAAAATAAGGCACAAGCCAGTATTGATAGTTTAAAAAAGGCAGTATCTAGATATTGCAAAGTAATACGAGAAGGGACTGTTTTAAAAATAGACTTAACTGAATTAGTTTGTGGTGATGTAGTTTTGCTTGAAGCGGGTGATATTGTACCAGCTGATTTGAGGCTGTTAGAAAGTCACCAACTAAAATGTGATGAAAGCTCACTAACAGGAGAGTCTTTTCCAGTTGACAAAAATTCATCTTTGGTTTTGCCTTCAAATACAACAATTAATGAACAATATAATATGGCTTTTTCTGGTTGTATGGTGTGTGCTGGACGTGGAAAAGGAATAGTGACTGCCGTTGGAGATAGTACAGAAATAGGCAAAATCGCAAATTTATTATTTTCAACAAAAAAGGATCAGACTCCATTACAAAAAGCAATTCAGAAAATCGGGAAATTTATTACATATTCTGTACTGTTCGTATGTCTTATTATCTTTATTTTGGAAATATTTTTTTCAAAAGAAATGAACATTATGACCGCTCTTATGACATCTGTTGCTCTCGCCGTTGCTGCCATACCGGAAAGTTTGCCGGCGGTAATTACGATTATAATGGCGCTTGGAGTTACCCAACTTGCAAAAAGAAAAGTTATTATCAAACAACTGCATGCGATTGAAACATTGGGAAGTTGTGAAATTATTTGTTCAGACAAAACGGGTACGCTAACTCAAAACAAAATGACGGTAACAAAAGTTGTCACTAATAACTCATTTGTTGAAAATTTAAATAGTTATAATCACATGATACAATGCATGTATCTATGTAATGATAGCAAATTATCCAATGGAAACGTGATAGGCGAGCCAACTGAAAATGCATTATATGAATACGTTTTGCCGTATGTTAAAAAACACAATTACAAGAGAATATATGAAATGCCTTTTGATTCAAACAGAAAAATGATGACCACAGTATACAATTTCGATAAAATAACGAGTTATACGAAAGGTGCTTTTGATAGTGTAATAAAAAAATGCACTCATATTTTACTTGACGGGAAAAAAATGATTTTGGACAAAAATATTATGGCAAATCTGCAATCTTTCAACAATCAAATGACAAAAAATAGTATGAGAGTTTTGGCATTTTGTTTTAAAGAATTTGATGAATACAATTACGAAGAAGAGGTAGAAGAAGATATGACCTTTTTGGGTCTTGTTGGTATGATTGATCCCCCGCGAACCGAAGTTTATGATGCAATAAAAAAGTGCTTTAAAGCGGGACTAAAACCCATAATGATAACAGGCGACCACAAAAATACTGCATTTGCAATAGCAAAGCAACTAGAAATTGCTTCAAAAGAAAGTGAAGTTTTGACTGGCGATGAAATAAATGCTATGAGTGATAACGATTTTTTTAAAAACATAACAAAATACACGGTTTTTGCTCGAGTAAGTCCCGAACATAAGGTCAAAATCGTACAAGCATTAAAAAAGCTAGACAAAATTGTAGCTATGACAGGAGACGGAATAAATGATGCTCCAAGTTTAAAGATGTCAAATATAGGTGTGGGAATGGGTACGATGGGCACAGACGTTGTAAAGAGCGTAGCTGACATGGTAGTAACAGATGACAATTTTGCTAGCATAGTTGTTGCCATAGAAGAAGGTAGAAAAGTATATAAAAACATTCAAAAAGCCTTACAATATCTGTTGAGTACTAATGCTATCGAGGTTTTTGGCGTGCTACTTGCTTTGATTATATATCCAAACATTATTTTTTTGACAGCAGTACAAATGTTATTTATTAATCTAGTTACAGATAGTTTGCCCGCATTTGCTTTGGGGGTTGAAAAAGCAGAAAAAGACATAATGCTTGCCCCTCCACGCAAAAGTAAAGAGAGTGTTTTTTCAAAAGAAATTAAAATAGGCATTTTATATCAATCCATTTTACAACTAGTGCTAGTGATGGGAGTATTTTGCTATGCTGCAAAAACCTTTAAGCCAGAAGTAGCCAACACTATGGTATTTTTCACAATAATATTTGTCCAGACTATACATAGTATAAATGCAAAATCAAACAAAAGTATTTTTGATATCAAACTATTTGAAAACAAAATCTTTAATATATGCTTTTTAATTACAATTATTTTAAATATATCAATAGCGTGTATGCCTTTTTGTTATCGTCTATTTGACCTCACACATTTGGCCATTAATCAATGGATAATTGTATCTATTTGTTCCATTGCTATTATTCCGCTAGTCGAGTTAGTAAAACTATTTTTGAACAAAAAAACTAAATCAAAAGCATAAAAAAAACAAACAAAAAAATGCTTGTTTTCTTATTGTTAATTTTTAATTAAACTAAATTCCAGCCATTGCACGAATTGCGTTAAATGTATCTGGGAAGAATTGAATAACAACTACACCAGCGATTAAAATATAAATAATCAACTGAACGATAAACGTGCGTTTTACTGCAAATTCAACGCCTACCAAAGCAACCAATGCAAGTGGAGCATAAGTCATTATGTAAGTAATATATTCTAGTACAGTAATATTTGTAATAAATGTCCAGTTTGCGTTAACGCTAAATGCTGCATAAGCCACAATAGTAACGAATGCTAGCAACTTGGTGAGTCCATCTAAGAATTTTGATACTGTATCCTTCATAAAACCCTCCTTTATAAAAAAAAGTATATTATAAAAATATGCAAATGTCTACAAAAATAAAAACAAAATTTTTTGTATATTTTGCTTTAAGATTTTAATATTTTGTATAAATATAAAAGAAACATAATTTATATTTTAGGTTTTAAGAAATAAAAAGTAACTATTCCTGATTGACTTGGTATGCCTAAGAAAAATATAAGCCACAAATTGTAGTCTAAAAACTGCAAATAAACACTGACCAACATGGTCCAGGTAAATAATGATGACATAATCATTGCGGTCAATCGATTGCCCCAACGCCTATTGAAATAAAAAATAATGGCGAATGTTAATGGTACGCCATAAACAAAAAGCATCCAATACTCAGTACTATTAAACATTTGTAAGTAAATATAAATTACTATTAGCAATGACCATAATACTGAAAGTGAGAATATTGTTGTCAAAGTACGTGTAATTTTTTGTGAATTGTCGCCCTTATCTTTTTTTGATGGCAAATTTTCATCCAATAAATCATTTACAGAAATACTATAAAACTTGGCTATTAACTGTAATATTTCTATACCAGGAGTGACCTCGCCCCTTTCCCAACGAGAAATAGCGTTGTCAGAATAATTGATTTTTTCTGCCAATTCTAATTGAGTAAAATTGTGTTTTTTTCTTAAATATGTTAAATTGTTTGCAATTGTTATTTTTAAATCTTCCATACAATAATTATACAAAATCATTTAGAAAAATCCAACATTTTTTACAATTATCTTTTTAAGGGAATGCTTTTGTCGAAATTTGGGAGGGTTTTGCACACATATCCCTTATTATTCAATATATTTTTATTTATAATAAGGTAATTCAAATTTGACAATATATACATTGTATATAAAAGTATACAAAATTGCAGATTATAATATTTGAGTAAAGACTTATACATTGGAGAAAACTTATGAAAATTGCAATTATTACAGATGTGTTGGGGGAAGAAAACAACGGTACTACCATCACAACAAAAAGACTGATAGAAAATATGCGAAAACGCAATCATCAGGTTTTGGTAGTATCTCCATCAAAGGTAAAAGATGATGATTATTACCAACTAAAAAAGAGAAACTTTTTTTGCTTTAACAAATATATAGAAAAAAACGGCGTATGTTTGGCAATTCCAGATGAAAAAATATTAAGAGAGGTCATTTCCAAAGCAGACGTAGTACATATTATGCTGCCCTTTAAGACTGGTCGTGCTGCGATAAAAATCGCAAATGAATTGAACAAACCTGTGACAACAGCATTTCATGCTCCAGCAGAAGCAATTACATCACATTTGGGAATGAAAAATTTTAAATTTGCAAATGAATTCATCTACAAAGATTTTTACAAAAATTTTTACAAATACACAAATTTTGTACACTGCCCATCTGCCTTTATTGCAGACTTGATTAGACCTCGTGGCTACAATATGGATTTGAGAATAATATCTAACGGTGTAACAGAAATGTTTAAAAAAATTGATGCAAAAAAACCAGAAGAATTAAAAGAAAAATTTTTAGTTTTGTTTGTAGGAAGATTGTCCAAAGAAAAAAGGCACGACTTGGTTATAAAGGCAGTTGCCAATTCAAAGTACAAAGACAATATTCAACTTATCTTCGCTGGCGATGGTCCTTTAAAAAAATCACTTGAAAAAATGGGTTCTAAACTACCAAACCCACCAATAATGCAATTTTACAAAAAAGACAAATTGGTAGAAGTCATCAATTATAGTGACCTTTACGTTCATGCATCAGATATAGAATCTGAAGCGATTGCCTGTTTGGAGGCTATCAGTTGCGGAAAAGCGCCTATTATATCAGATAGCAAACGTTCCGCGACAAAATCATTTGCTTTGACAGAAGATAATTTGTTTAAAGCAGGGGACTACAAGGATTTGACAAAGAAAATTGACTATTATTATGAAAATCCAGACAAAATAAAAGAGATGGAAAAGAAATATGATAGTTATACTGAACAATTCAAAATCGAAAAATCTATGGACGAAATGGAAAAAATGTTTTATGATGCAATAAACTACAAGGAAAAACAATTAAAAGGTGAATAATGAAAGACCAAAAAAAGAAAAGAATATTTTATTATAAGGATGAAAGTAATGATGATTTTATGACTGCTCATCCTAATGTTTTGAACGTTAATGTTGACAGCAAATACAATTATATGCCTAACTTTATATTGTTCAAACTTTTCAGTTTTGTGTTTTATTACCTCATTGCAATCCCTCTTTTGTCTATTGCAAACTTGTTTTTGTTCGGCGTTCGAGTTCGTGGTCGCAAAAATTTGAAAGGTTTGTGGAATAAAGGATATTTTATCTATGCAAATCATACAAATTACAAAGATGCGTGGCTTACGCCTGTGTCAATTGCACCTTTTAGAAGAAATTATGTTATCGCAAACAAAGCAGCTGTGGAGATACCAGTCATAAACTATCTTGCAAAAGCGGGCGGTGCCCTTCCTGTTGCGGATACAATGGCAGGTTTGAAGAAAATGACACAGACCATTGACAATATTATTTTGAAAAAGAAACAAATTATTACAATTTTTCCTGAAGCACACATTTGGCCTTATTATACAAAATTAAGAGCATTTCCTTTGACTAGTTTTAAATTTCCGGCCAAAACAAAAGCCCCTAGTATACCCGTTGCTGTGTGTTACAAAAAAAGAGCAATTTTGGGCGAATATAGAAAGCCGAAAACGGTCGCTTATATAGGTAAACCGATTTTTCCACTGGACAAATTAACAGAAAGACAAAATGCAGAATATTTGAGAGACAAAACTTTTGATTTCATAAAAAACACTATTGAAAAAGAAAGCACGTACTCATACATAGAATACGTCAAAGTCGAGCAAGGCAAAGATACAACAAGTGATTTAGAAAGTGAAAAAGAAGCAATTTAATGCTTCTTTTTTTAGTAAATATAATTTATATGCTAGTTTAAATATGGTAGTACTTACCTTCTGATAGCTTTTCAAAAATACTCTTTATGTCCATAAAAATTTCTTAATGAAATATTAGCATATTAGTATTCAATTGTCAAGATTTGTATATAATGTCAGTTTTTTCATCGGGTGCCGTTTTTTGCTCAATAGTATTATAAAAGATTTTTTTAACATTGCTGTTATGTGTATAAATAATGAAGCGAGCGAATAGGTAGAACAAAACCAACAAGATAAGTAAAGACACTATCATATATATAATCGCTAATGTGCTTTGATATTGAGATCCAAGACCCAAATATGTCCAAAGCATCTGTGCATTAAAAAACGGATACGCGTAGAAGTGGCTTGTACCCAGTCCGCCTCGCAGTAGTGAAAATACTAGATATATAAATGGAAATATCAAGTAGTAAAAAGCACACTTTTTTGGAATTGTCTGATTTGTAAAAGGTCTGAATAGCAAAACCAACATAAACAAGGGCACGATTATGTGCTGCCAGTATGATATAATATTATGAAAAAACAGTGGAGTATTCCATTCATAATCTTGTATAAACCATGAAAGTACTCCACAGTATACAAAGCCGACTATGAAAAGGTACAGGACAACGGCGCTGACCAGACTAGGATTGAGCACAAGGTTTTTAAAACCCTTTACTCCGAAGATGGACAGCGCAAGAGAAACAAAATACAAACTGATAACGAGATTGGATATTATAGTGAAATATGCCAAATAGTTTAAGCCACTTACATTGTTCGTGGTGTAAAAAGGGTATAAGTTTTCTAACTGAGGTTGCACCAAGGTTGTGTAAGAAAAAATCTGATGCAAAATAAATGCGATACCAATGATACCCATTACCAATAGTAAAACTGCAAACCATTTGTTTGCAACGTATCTTTTTACTATTATGTATTCTTTCTTTTTTCTCATCTAAAAATATTTTAACACTACGTAAAAAAAACCGTTATCATTTTTTCAACATTTTTCTGCAAAAATTTTTTTTATAAATTATTATGACTTGTTTTATAATATTTTGCTATTGATTTTTTGGGGATTATTCACCATTTTTTCGTTTTGCCAATATAATGATTATCAATAGATGACAAAATTATGTTCAAAAAACTGAATTCTTGGTTAAAAGCCGCATTAAAAAACGACCCAGCGGCACGTAATTGGTGGACAGTGTTATTTACATATGCGGGAGTGCATGCTTTGATATGGTATGAAATAGCACACTTTTTTAACAAAATCAAATTAAGATTTTTGGCGCGAGTTATCAGTCAGTTTGCTCGTTTTTTGACTGGTATAGAGATTCACCCTGCCTGCAAAATTGGATATGGTACATTTATAGACCATGGCATGGGACTCGTTATAGGCGAAACGGCAGAAATAGGGAATAATGTCGTATTGTTTCACGATGTTACACTGGGCGGAACAGGAAAAGAGCAAGGCAAAAGACACCCTACTCTTGAAGATAATGTTACAATCTATGCGGGTGCTCAAATACTAGGCAATATTGTTGTAGGTGAGGGCGCAGTTGTGGGTGCACAAAGCGTAGTTTTGCACGATGTGCCACCTCACAGCGTAGTTGTAGGTGTCCCTGCCTACATCGTAAAACTAAACGGTGAAAAAGTATCGCCATCAAATGACCGTTTTTAAATATAACGAAAATTATACAAATGAAAAAGCCGTAATCGCTAGGAATTACGGGCATATAAGTAAACATAATGAATAATGAAGAGTGAAGAGTTATAAAATAACTTATCTTTAATTATTGATTCTTCACTATTCACTAATCATTAAAAAATCACTTGAGCCTGTTAAGACAAAAGTGATTTTTTATGTGGCGGAGAGAGAGGGATTCGAACCCCCGGTCCTGTTACAGATCGCCAGTTTTCAAGTTTTTCTCTTGGAAGTCATTTATATACAAACATAAGTTATTTTTAGTTATTTTTATCACTATAAAAACCAATAAAAACCGCATAAATCCAGCACTTCAAAGTTATTTTACTTGTAGCCAACTACATAACAAAGTTAGTTAAAGTTATTTTATAAAAGTAGCAAATTTCTTCTCATCTGTTAGAAGTTTATTAGAAAGCTTTTGATTATTTGATGTTTTTTGTTATTATATTTGTAAGAGTAAGGAGTAAAAATGACAAAAATAAATTTTCCTTCTACAATATTATTTGATTTTGATAGCACACTTGCATATTTATATAAACACAATCCACATTCATTAGTTACGTTAAATGGTATGGTGTTAAACTATTTTTCAAATTTTATAAATGTTCCAGATAAATATTTCTTTGGTAAAAAAGACGGTTATATAACATGGTATGAACTTTGCAGAATAACAAATAAAACATTAAAAAACTCAGAAAAGATAATACATGATTCCGAAAAGTTAATCACTAATTTTGAGTTTATTATTACAGAAAATGCAGAGTTGATAAACGACGCAATTGTGCTTCTGAATTTTTTAAAATCAATAAATATTAAAATTGGAATTATTTCAAACAACTCACATGAAGTTATAACAAAGTTTTTACAAGCGCATAAGATTGATTTTTTCTTTACTACAATTAAGGGTAGACCACAACCTTTTAGTGTGGAATTAATTAAACCTAATCCATTTATGATAGATAGTGCACTTAAAGACTTAAAAGTTTCTTCAAAAAATAATATTTGGTATGTTGGCGATTCTGTTAAAGATATGGAAGCTGCAAAAAATATAAACATAACTGCAATAGGAGTGTTTACCGGAAAACACAGCAAAAAACAATTATTTTCAGCAGGTGCAGATATTTGCTTTAAAGATTTAAATCAATTAAAAAAGTTTTTAGTAAAGTTAAAAAACTAAATAAAAGTAAAAAAAACCTAAATTTCAGGGTTTTTAATATGGCGGAGGACACAGGATTCGAACCTGCGGATGCTCTCACATCAACGGTTTTCAAGTTTTTCTAGTAATTTATTTCTTAACAATTTTTAACGACTGTTAATATCACTTAAAACCATTTAATCCGCCTAAACTCCGTTGTTTTAAATGCTTTTTAAAACCACTTAATACCCTTTAAAGCTTTTTAGTAATATTAAAACTCTTCAAGAAAAATCTGGTAAAAATCTCAATGGTTTTTCACATCATTTTTAGTCTTCAAAATATGAAAAAACCCTGAATTTTTCAGGGTTTTTAATATGGCGGGAAGGGTGAGTTACTATAAAAACACTTTAAAAGTAACGCATTTAATGTTATAGAAGTAAAGTTTTTGATAAAAACGCAAACAAAAAAACCACAAATCAATTGTTTTTTTTTCTAGACAGTTCAATTTTACATTTAGCTCTTTTCAATGACTGCTTAGTTTTTTTAAAAATATTATTTTAATTTGATAAAGTAATAAAAAAATGATATTATTTAATTATTAAAAATTGGAGTATTTATGAACAAAATAAAAATTACAATTATTTCATTCTTACTAATAGTTGCAGGAACAATTTTTTTGACAGGATGCGGAGAGGAAATTTCAGAAATTAAAAACATTACAGGAATATCTTTTGAGGATACTAGCTTTGAATATGATGGAACTGAAAAAGAAATTTTGATAACTGGAAATCTGCCACAAGGCGCTGAAGCTGTTTACCAAAATAATAAAGCAACCAATATTGGCGAATATCTTTCAACTGTTGTAATAACGGCTGAAGGATACAACGAGCTAACACTGACAGCAACTTTAACAATCTTAGGAATACAATTTTCTGGCATTAGTTTTGATAACCAAAACTATTACTATGATGGCGAAGAAAAAACTATCGAAGTTTCTGGCATATTGCCTGAAGGCGCAAGTGTGATTTATTCCAATAATAAAGCTTCAGAAATTGGCGAGTATAATGCAACAGCAACTATTTCTGCTAATGGGTATGAAACACTGGTTTTGCAGGCAGATCTAACAATATTAGAAAGAGAGTTTACAGGAATAACCTTTGATAATATATCTTATTCATATGACGGCAATCAAAAAACTATAGAGATTAATGGAAGCTTACCAGCAGGCTCAACTGTTAGTTATACAAATAATTTAGGAGTTGATGCTGGTGAGTATAATGCAACTGCAACCATTTCTGCAGTTGGCTACAAAACTATAATTTTACAAGCAACTTTAATAATAGAAAAAATTAATATAGTTGGTGTTTCCTTTTCTGACACCACATTTACATATAATGAAATGCTAAGAGAACTTATTGTTGAAGGCAATATACCAGTTGGTGTTACAGTTCAATATATAAATAATGCAGGAACAGAAGTAGGCACATATCAAGCGACTGCTGTTTTAAGTGGCAAAAATTATAACATGTTAGAATTAACAGCAACATTAAAAATCAATCCTGATTTTACTGGAATGGCATTTGATGTATTAAGTAAATTATTTGTATTGCCCGAGATGTGGGAATTTTTGCCAGAAAGTTTTGCAATTGAAAACCGGCTTTATAATGGCGCAGAGCAAATAGATTTCAATTCTAACTTTGTAAGCGTTAATTCAATACCTCAAATGGGACTTGGTAAACAAATGAATGTTGTTTATGAAAACTTATTACAGATGCAATCTGTTATGAAACACTTAAATGGTTTTTATAATTATTCAAGCATAATAATTGATGCATATCAACTATTTTTAAATGATGGACCTAATAACTATAAGCTTTTTGAGCATCAAACAGAAAACTTTAATATTAAGTTGGAGTTAACAGATAATTCAAACATTTTACTTGCAAGCTATGGAACTGTTGCTATTGAAATAGGGTACAATATAGCAGATGGAATAGCTAGCGGAAGAATTCAATTGTCTGATTTAAATGTAATAAGATATGATATATCAGAAAACGAACTCAAAATCGCCTTAAGTATTTTTGGAATTGCGGTTTCACAAGTAGAATTTATTGCAGATCAACAAGGAGTTACAGGATACTTTTATGAGTTCTATGGAACAGCAGAAAATAATTTAAAAACAACAGCATTAATAAAAGTTGATGAAAATTATACAACAATAATTTCAAACAAAAGAGAAACCGACGACCTAATCATTGAAGGATATTTAGAAACTTATGACAATTTAACCGGTAAATTTATAGGTGCAGAAGTTAAAGAAACCAACAAAATGGTAGACTTTGACACATTATGGTTTAGCTTGTATGATATTGAAGGTTTTAATTCTATTAAAAAAGTTGATGAAATTAATGGGCTTAACTTAGACACAATTTATATAAATAACAGTTTAAATATATTCAAAGCAAAAAGAAATAGTTTTGGACTTGGATCTAGGCAATATGACATTGAAATGAAAGATATGTACTTTTATGCGTATGACGAGATAAATGATTCTTATTCAAAAATAAAAATTGAAATCCCAATGTTTTTTGTTCAAAAAGCAAACTTGGGAGATTATGAATTAACAGCTTACAACGAAAATGAAAATAATGGGCTAACCACTTTCTTAAACAACACATTAACGCAAGCAGAGCAAAATGCTATAACAGAAAATTACACAAACTTGGTTGGTGAATTTATAATAAGAAAAGAACAAACTACTCGAAATGAAATAATAAACTATATTGGAGAAAAGAACAGTTATTTTGTTTAATAATAATTTAAAAAAGCTCACTTAATAAAGTGAGCTTTTTTTTATTGTTTGCTGCGTTTTTAATTGCCAACTGTTTTCTTGCAATACTGCCAACACATTATCACCACATCTTTTGCTGTTTTTGTGTTACACCAAAAGATTTGTCTTTTCATAGTGATCAAGGATCAAATTATACTGCATACGAGTTTAGAGAATTATTAAGGTTATTTAAAGTAAATCAATCATTTTCAAAAGCTGGTAATCCATACGATAATGCTTGTATGGAATCATTTTTTTCTAATTTAAAAAGGGAAGAGTATAACACAAAGGAATACACTTCGTTTGATGAGCTACAAGAAAGTATGTTTTCGTATATAGATTATTATAACGATTATAGACCTCATCAAACACTTAATAATAACGCACCCAACGATATAGAGAAAGATTTTTTTGTTAAAAATGGGAACAAAAAACCACGAATTTATCGTGATTTTTCCGGACAGTCCTGTTTTATATTTAATTATTTTCAATGACTGCTCACTTGACGG
>JAQVLJ010000083.1 GCA_028704215.1 Clostridia bacterium | reverse complement strand
CATGTTGCACATCTTGTTTAGCAGTAGAGTACTCTCTTTGTAAGGTGGCTGGTTTGAAACCTGCTGCATCATATCCTTCTATTTTGCTCATTTTTCTTGCTTTTCCTATTGGGCTCTTAATACCTGCCGCTCTTAACCCACCCATAACTCCACCACCAATATCTTTAACTGTTCCACCCAAATTTGAGAAAAATTTTCCAAATCCAGACTTGGCCCCACCGGATCCTTTTGCCTCATCTCTAGCAAATTTGCCTGCCTTTATAGCGGCAGCAGCACCACCTGAAAACATAAGGCCTTTCTCAACAACACTTCCAACTGTTTTCTTAACTTGATCAGACATCTGTTTGCCTTCATCAAGAGCATTCTTTCCACCAATATATCCGCCAATCAAATTGATTAATTCTTTAATGGTAAATAATCCAACTATACTAGCAAGAAGTTGAACAAAACTATTCAAAAAGTTTGCTGAATAGTTGTTGAAAGTTGTGTAAGGTCTTATATTATCTACCACAGGTAATATTTGCATAAATATATTCAAACCAGCAACGGAAGAATATGCCATAATAGTATAGCCTACAAAATCGCCCTTCCATTTTCCTAGAGCTTGTCCGTTGTCAAGTGGATACATAGCAAGCAAGGCAGGTGAAATCACATAAAGGTATGAAAGCATAAATATACGTTTAATCAAACCAAAAGTAATCATACACAATGCCCAACCCATAAATACTGCCGTTGCAATCATTATTACATAATTCAGTTGAGTAATGTTATAAAACAATGCCACAGCATTAAGTGAATGATATGGTTTACCCAACATTTCGCCATTCCTTGTAGTTGTAACGGATGCAGGAGTACCTATTATAAAGTCAGCAATTTCTTGTGTAGTCAAAAATGCTGTTAACGGAGCGCCTACGCTAAACAGCGTGGCACCTATACCTACTACAACACCCGAACCCATTGTTAGCCAATACATGCCCGGCAATTTTCCCACGTCTTCAATATCAAAAATTATTCTACCACTCGCATCAGCAAAGCCGTTTGCAAATCCATAATCAATTGCTTCTGCTATTTCCTCTATGTACTCTGTTGCTTCGTCGCTACCAACGGCAACTGCTCTAGTTTCAGGCACCGCAACACCGTATTCCGCCAAAGTGTTTCGATAAATATTTGCCAGTTCCAGTTTTCTAGCGGGTGAAATACCTGCACTTCTCAAATAGTTTGCCTCATAACAACTTGACTTAAAAACTCGCCCAGACATAGTGATTGTTGACCCAGAACCAGTCGCATTATCAACCGCTTGTAAAACAACGTTGCTAAGATAAACACCACCCAAACAAAGTCCAGGTATTAACAAAAATCCAAACAAAGCACGGATGCTTCTGCCTATAATGACAGCCAATGTGTCTTTTGTTTCTGCTGCATAGTGCATTTTAATAATAGCAATAATTGTAAAAACAAATAATAATATAAATCCCAAAATTAAGACAGAAATCAAAATATTTCTCAATATGTCAGACTTGATAATGGTCATAACCATATCATTACCTTCTGTGCTAATCGTGCCACCAGAAGTTTCCAAACCTGCAAACTTTTTGAACAAATCTTGTATCATGTCAAGCAACAAAAATATTGCAGAACATATTCCATAAAATAAACGCGCCAACACAAATTTTACAACTAGAATGGTTGTTTCTACTATAGAGCTGGCCCATGCTTGAATTTCTTCACCAAGCGTTGCGTTTAAAATGCTCAATCCCAAACTGTACATTTTTTACTTTCTCCTAATTTATTTTATCATATTTTTTCTTTTGTGTATATAGTTTTGTTTTTAATAATCGTAATCAGCAAACATTTCCTCGTACTCAAAAGTGGTGTCACTACCATTAGCAACAAATTTGTATTGCAAAACATCTGTGCTGTTGTCATAATATTCAAACGAACTCAATACACCATTTTCATTTTGACTTATTAAAAAATATTGCGAATAAGCAGTTGCTAACGTAGCACTCGTACTAGTTGTATTATTTGTAAAAACGCCCAAATTTAATCCACCACTAGCAAGATCTCCAAACAAGGTGCTATCTTCAAAGTCTATCTCTGTTATTTCTCTATTATTAAAATCTACATTTCCTGTCCCTGTTACTTGTCCAATGTCAAAACTGACACGTATATCTCCTGCTTTTTGATATATCAAGTCAAATTGTATGCTACTACCATTACTTAGTTTGTTAAAAACTAAAGATGAATTCAACAAATCAACTTCAACTTTCGGCATATAAATTATTCCAACATAAGGCAATTCTTCAAGTGGCGGCAATGAGCCATAACTATCAAAGCCACAATCTCTTATATAAATCTTTGGTGTAACAGTGTATTGCACTTCTATCGCATTAATATAGTTTGCAAAATTGGTTGTAAAATTTAATGTGTCATTGTCATTATTTAAAGCAGATGCTCCTACAACGGTATTTAAAACCGCCGTTATTATTCTCTCTGTTTCATCGTTATTTTCTCCTGCCAAATTCAAAAATCCAAAATGGTCAATACTAGACGCCAATTCAAGTTGAGTTTTTGTAATATCAGTTGTATTAAGTACAGCACGTAAAATTGAGGTAGTCAATGAATTGACATTGGTTACAGAAGCAAAATCACTTACATTTGATGCCGTCATATTCCATTCGGTATATCCCAATTCTAAATAGTTGCCTATTACGTTTGCGATAACAATAGTTGCTTCATTTATCTCACAAGTCAATGAGTTTTCATTACTAGAAGTCAATGTATAACTACCCGAAACAGAACTACCATAAATTCCATATATGTTCACAAGAGTGGTGAAAGCAAAATCTTCATATTGTGCTATTAAAAGATTGTTTGCCTCTTCGTCTTGTGCCAAATACATTACTTTGATACCGCTAAAAGCATCGTCTTGTATTCCTGTGGTTACAAATTCGCCCGGCTCCAATTCACAGCCGGCAAAAAATATTGATACAATTAAAACAAACAATACTATTAAAATACTTTTATTTTTGTTCAATCTTTTTGTAACTCCTCAAAATGTTTTATAAAAAAACAATTTTTAATCAAATATATTATAATCTAAAACACGCATTTTATCAAGTGTTATTTTTAATATAAAAATAATTAAAAATATTAAAAAAA
>JAQVLJ010000082.1 GCA_028704215.1 Clostridia bacterium | reverse complement strand
CTTGACAGATGCAGTGCCTAGTTCAGCCAACTACAATCATTATATAGACATTATCAAAAACGATAGTATTTTGCGTCAACTAATCAAAGCCAATCAAGATTCAATCAATATTTGTTTGGACACACAAGATAGCAAAGTAGCATTAGCACAAGCAGAAAAACTTATAATGGAGATATCAAAATCTCAATACAAAACCGAATTAAAACACATCAGTGAAGGCGTGACAGAAGTTGTTTCACGTATGGAAAAAGCATATATTGACAAAAACGCATTCCGAGGCATACGTACTGGCTTTGCAACACTAGACAATATTACCAAAGGTTTGCAAAAAGGCGATTTGATTTTGCTGGCTGCAAGACCAGGCGTGGGAAAAACAGCCTTAGCCCTCAATATTTGTACAAACGCTGCGATTAGCGGCAAAGCAAGTGTGGCAATATTCTCATTAGAAATGCCTCTTCTCCAGTTAGCACAGCGTTCTGTTAGCAGTGTCGGTTTCGTCAATATGGAAGACACAATGATTGGTACAGGTAATCAAAACGTGTGGACCAGTGTTATGCATACAAAAGACGCTTTATCCAAAACACAAATTTACGTAGATGACTCTTCACTAATCAAACCAACAGAGATTTTGTCCAAATGCCGTAGAATGCAGCGAGAACATGGACTAGACCTTGTTATGGTGGACTATTTGCAGTTGATGAGTTCTGACAATAGAGTAAAAGAAAATAGACAAGTAGAAGTAAGTGAAATCACACGATTTATGAAAATCTGTGCAAAAGAACTAGGTGTTCCTATATTATTGTTATCGCAAATGTCTCGTGCAGTAGAGCAAAGATCAGACAAGACACCAAATCTTAGCGATTTGCGTGAAAGTGGAGCAATTGAACAAGATGCAGATATAGTTATGTTCATTTCAAAAATAGGAGATGACAAAAAATCTGCTGACGAAATAGACAATAGCGCAGACCAAGATTGCAAACTTATTATAGCAAAACATCGTAATGGAGCGCTTGGCTCAATAGACTTGAAGTGGTCAGGTGAGTATGTAAGATTTTACGAGCCAAAGGACCGAAAAACTTATAACAATATCAATAAAACTAACAATAAGTTTGATGAAACAATAACACCAGAAAAAGATGTTGACATAGATTCAGCATTTGGTGATAAGGAGTAGTTATGTTAATAGATGAAATCAAAAAAGCAAACGTACAATCGATTAAGAGTAAAGATAGCACAGCACGAGCAGTTTACAGTGTAGTTATCAACAAATATATGCTGTTTGAAATCAAAAATCGTGAAGTAAACAAAGAAATAACGGATGTTGATATCGTTGCAATTTTGCAAAAAACTATCAAAGAATTGACTGAAGAGGCAGAAAATTATGACAAAGTCGGAAATTCCGAACAAAAAAATGTAATATTAAAACAAAAAAGCATTTTGGAACAATATTTACCAAAAATGTTGACTGAAAAAGAAATCACTGAAATAATCTCAAATTTAGAAGACAAAACTATTCCTTTTGTAATGAAATATTTTAAAGCAAATTATGATGGTAAAGTGGATATGGGACTAGTAAACAAAGTAGCAAGGAGCATACAATGAGGGCAGTAGTCCAACGTGTACACAATGCAGTTTTGACTGTTGACAACAAAGAAATTAGCAGAATAGAACACGGCTTGTTGGTTATGGTAGGTGTCGTTAATACTGATGATGTTGAACAAACCAAAAAATTGGCTTATCGCATTGCCACAACACGTGTTTTTAAAGATGAAAATGACAAATTAAACAAAAACGTGTCTGATGTTGGTGGAAGTGTAATGCTTGTTTCCAATTTTACACTTTGTGCCACAAAAAAAGGTGGTACACGCCCTGATTTTTCTATTAGTGCGGACAAAACCAAAGCGCTAGAATTGTATCTGAAAGTCAAAGATATTTTGATTGAAGAATACAAGATAAATACCGTTTTGGGTGCATTTGCAGAGCACATGCACGTAAATGCAAACCTTGATGGTCCTATAACATTATTTTTTGATATGGGAGAATAAAATGAAAAATACCTTTTATATTACCACACCTATTTATTACCCTAGTGGCAAATTAACACTAGGTAATTCTTATACAACTATCATATGTGATGCTATTGCACGATTTAATCGTATGCAAGGAAAAGATGTATTTTACTTGACAGGTACAGATGAACATGGTCAAAAGATTTCTGATAAAGCAAAACAAGCAGGTAAATCTGAAATAGATTTCTTGGATGAAATTATTTCAGACACAAAACAACTTTGGAAACTATTAGACATTTCGTATGATAAATTTATTCGTACGACCGATGAAGACCACGTACTAGCTATTCAAAAGATTTTCACGAAACTGTACAACAAAGGAGAGATATACAAATCTCACTACACAGGGCTTTATTGTACCCCTTGTGAATCTTTTTGGACAGAGGAGCAATTAGTTGACGGCAAATGTCCTGATTGTGGAAGACCCGTGATCGAAGCATCTGAAGAAGCATATTTTTTCCGTTTAAGTAATTATGCTGATAGAATATTGAAATTGTATGAAAATCCAGAATTTTTACAACCTCAAAAACGAGTAAATGAAATGGTTAACAATTTCATAAAACCAGGACTAAAAGATTTGTGCGTATCTCGTACATCGGTCAAGTGGGGTATCCCTGTGGAATTTGATACAAAGCACACAATCTATGTTTGGATAGATGCTTTGTTTAATTATGCGACCGCACTTGGATATTTGGGCAATGATGATAAAAACTTTAAGAAATTTTGGCCAGCAGATATACACATTGTTGGAAAAGAAATTGTACGTTTTCACGCAATAATTTGGCCAGCATTTTTAATGGCTATGGAATTACCTTTGCCAAAAACTATATACGCACATGGTTGGATTCTTTTTGGCGGTGATAAATTATCAAAGAGCAAAACAACAGAAACAAAACAAGTAATAGACCCACGTATTTTAATCAGTCGATATGGTGTTGATGCTGTAAGACTTTACTTATTAAAAGAAATTCCTTTTGGCAGTGACGGTAATTACTCACAAGAACTATTTTTGAATGCATATAACAATTATTTGTCCAATGATTTGGGCAACCTTGTATCTAGAACTTTGGGAATGGTGGAAAAATACCAAAACAAAGAACTGTACACTCCAAAATCATACTTTGATCAGGACAATGAATTTATGGCAACGATTTTGAGCAAAAGAG
>JAQVLJ010000081.1 GCA_028704215.1 Clostridia bacterium | reverse complement strand
AACAGCTATACTTGAAGGGCACGAACAAACTCGTGCAAAATATTCAGAATTTGTTGAAGATATTGAAAATTATAACGAATTATCAAACAAACTTGAGAAACTTAGAAAGCAACGTGGCGAAATACGATTTGATGTGCCAGAGTGCTTTATTGAAATAGACAAAAATGGAAACATCGAAAATATCACTCGTCGTGAGCATAAAGACTCACACGAATTGATTGAAAGTTTTATGGTTTTGTGTAACGAAGTTGTGGCAAAAACATTCTTTAACAAAATTCCTTTTGTATACCGAGTACATGAAAAACCAGAACAATTAAGAGTTCAGAATTTAGTAAAATTTTTGGATTGGAATGGAATTAAACATAATATTTCTATTGAAGACCCTATGCCAATTCATTTTCAAAATGCATTAGATAACATAGAGGATGAAGGTAAAAAACACATTATTAGCACTGTTATGCTCCGCAGTATGATGAAAGCAAAGTATTCTCCAGACTGCTTGGGACATTTTGGACTTGCAAGTACGTTTTATTGTCATTTTACTTCGCCTATTAGACGTTATCCTGACTTATTAATCCACAGAATTATCAAAAGTCAACTCAAAGGCAACATTGAGTCTGAAAGAGAAAAATTTTCTTCATTTGTACAACAAGCGAGTGAGCAAAGTAGTATCACTGAGAGAGTGGCAGAAGAAGTGGAGCGAGCAGTAGATGATTACAAAAAAGCAGTGTATATGCAGTCCTTTATTGGCGAAGAATTTGATGGTGTTATAAGTGGTGTAAATGACTTTGGAATTTTTGTCGAACTTGAAAACACTGTAGAGGGCTTGGTAAGAATAGACAATTTGCCTATCGATGTGTACGAATACAGTATTGAACGCATGACATTGAAAGGAAATAACAATTCTTATACACTTGGCGATGCTATAAAAGTAAAAGTGCTTAACTCAAATCCAAAATTAAGACAAATTTCGTTTAGTTTGCCAAATGTAGATAATTCAAAGGCTTTATTTAAAGACAACAAAAAAAATGACAAAAAATATAAAAAATCAAATTATAAACACAAAAAATCACGATAAAATTAATTTATTTTGACGTTTTTGTGTTATATTCTTTAATAAGAAAGGATTGTTAATGAAAATCGTTTGTACAAACAATATTGCAAGTTATGAATATTTTCTGCTAGATAAATTTGTAGCAGGAATTAGTTTGTCTGGCGATGAAATAAAATCGGTTAGAGCGGGCAATTTTTCGTTGAAAGAAAGTTTTGTGATAGCAAAAGACAATTATGTATACTTAAAAAACGCATACATTGCTCCTTATGAAAACGCATACGATGCAAAAAGGCAACCGATTGACCCTAGACGAGATAGACAACTATTGTTACACAAAATTGAAATCAAAAAACTAAAAAAAGCACGTGAACAAGAAGGATTGACTATTGTACCTACAAAGGCATTTTTTGATAATCATTATTTAAAAGTTGAAATAGCCATCGCTCGTGGTAAAAAACTTTTTGATAAGAGAGAGAGTATCAAAAATAGAGACTTGGCGAGAAGTAAAAGCTCAAATTATTAAATAAAAAATTAGGTATTGCAAATTTATTATTCATGTGTTATGATAGCAATTGTCAGTTTTGACCAAGGAGTAATTATGGAAAATATAAATACGTTTGAAAGACTTATAGCTTTATCAAAAGTAAAAATTGTTAGTTTGGACGAAGAAACTGGTGTAGATGGTTCAACAAGAATTGATACTATAAAGTCAGATTACAAAGAAAACAAATTTGAAAAAGCCGATGAATTGTATTTAAGAGAATATGATAATATTTTGAAAACTTTACTAGAAGATACCAAAGTGTTAAAGTGGAGATATGCTGGTAATGGTATGACTCTACAACAAGTAGGCGATATTTTGGGGCTTACTAGAGAAAGAGTAAGACAGATTGAAGAAAAAGAACTAAAAAAACTAAGAATTATGTTGGCAGCCAATGGTTACATGGAAAACCCTTATAGAACAGTTGTTGAAAAAAATAACGGCATATAAAATATTTTTGTTAATTAAATATAAAAACAGACTCACTAAAAGGTCTGTTTTTTAATATAAAACAAAATATGACATATGATACCATAAGGTTAATTGACTAAATCCTGTTTTTGTAGTATAATAATTATACGGGGGTGAAACAGTTTCGACAGTTTTGCGATGATGTAGAATACGCACGCCGTAGAGGAGTCTACGTAAAAAAACCACGTTTTTACTAAATTAAACGCAAATAATTCAGTACCTGCTGCTGCTTAACGCACAGCCGTTGTCCCAACCTGACCGACAGATTGGTGTACAGCGTCGTAATTCGGTTAACGTATTTTTCTGTTAGTCTGGCAGTTTAATATGTACTTTAAAGACTAGTCTGCAATAAGTCGTCGAAAGACTTTTGTAAAGATGAATTTGAGTTTCGACTAAACGTGTAGAGTATTCACACATACTTAATTGGACATGGGTGCAATTCCCATCACCTCCACCACAAAAAAACGTCTAAATAGTAGACGTTTTTTTATTGTCAAACTTATATTTGTAAAAAAAATGAAAAAAGGTATTGAAAAAATGTATTTTATAGTGTATAATCACTACAAATAATAAACAATATTATTTAGAAGGAGAAAATTATGCAATTTTGGGATGCATTTATTAACGTATTAGCCATCGTTGCCATTATCGGCGTAGGTGCTTTTATAATGGTTTTTATTGGGGATTTGTTGCTTAATGTTATTGATAATCGTAATGGCATATTTTTTAAAAATAAAGACAAAAAATGTAATGAAAACACTTTATTGAATGAAAATGAATTTAAAAATAAATATATTTCTGAGTTAGAAAACAAAGAACCTGTTCTTTTGGAAGACAAAAAACAAGAAATAAAGTTTTCTAATACGGAAAAGTATGACAGTGGCAAAGCATTAATTGAAGAACGTGAATTGAACAAGAAAATGGGATTTGAACCAAAGCCTGTTGTAGAAGTTGAAGAGCCTGATTTTTTTGCAGACAATCGTGTTCAAAAAGATTTGAGTGTTCGTGAGATTATGAATCGTGTTGACCAAATTAAAGACGAAGTTTTGGCAGAAAACGAAATTCCTACAATTAAAGCAGTTAGTAAGAGTGGAAAAACAATTGATGACTACAGCAAGGAATTGGACAAATTTATTCAAACAAATACTTTTAGTGACGAAGATGAAGACG
>JAQVLJ010000080.1 GCA_028704215.1 Clostridia bacterium | reverse complement strand
TAGACCTTTTGTTTTTGCTTCTATTTCGCTTTTTATTCTGTTGGCGTTTTCGTATTGATAAAGATATGAATTAATTTCCAAATCTTTCAATCTGTCACGGAGTTCTAAAAACAATTTTGCATCTTCTGACTGTTTTTTTAATGGCGCTAATTGATTACCTACTTCGTTATATTTAATCATTAGACGAGAAACGTTATCTCTCGTACGGTCGAGCCTACTTTCTGATTCTTCTTTTTTTGCTTTATATTTAGAAATAGATGCCGCTTCTTCAAATATAGACCTTCTATCTTCTGGCCTTGACATCAAAATTTCATCAATTTTACCTTGTCCAATTATTGAGTATCCGTCTTTTCCAATACCACTATCATAAAGCAAATCTATGATATCTTTTCTTCGACAAGAATTTCTATTTATGCAATATTCGCTATCACCCGAACGATAAAGTTTTCTAGTAAATATTACTTCATCAAATTCTATATTAAACCATCTTTTTGTATTATCAAAAACAAGAGATACTTCACAATATGACAACGGCTTACGCTTTTCTGTGCCAGAAAAAATGACGTCAAACATTGATTTTCCGCGCAATAATTTTGCACTTTGTTCACCCAAAACCCATCGTATCGCATCAGCAACGTTACTTTTTCCGCAACCATTAGGCCCAACAATGGCAGTTATACCGCCATCAAATGTAACGTTGATTTTGTCTGGAAATGATTTAAAACCTACAAGTTCTAACTGCTTAAAAATGTTCATGAGAGTATCCTTATAAATAATTTTTGCTTTTGTATTATAACAGAATTTATGCTATTTTGCAACATTTATCTTTAATAAATCTAACAGTTGCATTTCATCAATTATTTTTATATTTAGGCGTTGTGCATCAAATAATTTTGAACCCGCATCACTACCAGCAATAACAATATCAGTATTCTTTGATACTGAGTTCAAAACATCAGCACCTAAATTTTGTAATATTTCTGTAAGTTCAATACGTTTATAATTTTGTAAACTACCAGTCAATACAATTTTTTTCCCATTAAAATAAGTATTTTTTACCTTATTTGTTGGGTATTTAATCTCTACTCCGTTGCTAAAAAGTAGTTCCATATTTTTAATATTTTCATTATCAAAAAAATAGTCAATAATACTCTTTGCAACAATATCACCAATATCACGTATTTCCGTTAATTGTTCAAGTGTAGCATTTTTTAATTTATCAATACTGTCAAACTGTTTAGACAATACATATGCGGTTTTTTTGCCCACAAGGAGTATGCCAAGTGCATATATAAAATTTGAATAATTAACACTTTTACTTGCTTCGATACTATTTAAAATGTTGCTTATTTTTTTTTGTTTAAAACCTTCTAATTTTGACAACATCTCATTTGTTAATGTATATATCTGGTGTGGTTGTGAAATTTCATACACTTTATTTAGTTGAAGTATAGTTTTTTCGCTGAACCCAACTATATTCATAGCATCACGTGAAACAAAGTGAGTCAAGCGGTCAGTTATTTGTTCAATGCATTTTAAATGATTAAGACAAAAAATGTTTGCCCCTATCTCTGTAACACTCTCTCCGCAAGATGGACATTTCGATGGTGGCAGTATATTATTTGCATCTTCTGCTTTTTCTGCTAAGCCAACAACTTCTGGTATCACTTCATTACTTCGGCGTACAAAAACGCTGCTATTTATACTAATATTTTTCTTTAAAATATCATTATAATTGTTTAAAGTAGCACGAGATACAGTAGCACCCGCAAGTTCAATAGGGTCTAATAGTGCAATAGGTGTTAGTTTTCCTGTACGACCAACCTGCCACTTTACATCTAGCAATTTTGTCGCCAGTTCTTGTGCTTCAAATTTGAATGCCAAAGCCCATTTAGGATGTTTTGCAGTATAGCCTAATTCATCACGATAATTAATTTGATTAAGTTTGATAACAACACCATCAATCAAAATGTCTAACTTATCTTTATTTTTGTCCACATCATTAATTAAAGGAATTATTTGATCAACACTTTTATTCACTGAAAAAAATTTATCAACAGGAAAACTGTTTTCAATTAAAAAATCAAATATTTCCTTTTGAGTGCTCAATTTGTCATCTATTTCCAAAATTGAATAAAAAGTTGCAGACAAATTACGACCTGCCGTTATTTTTGGGTCAAGGTTGCGTAACGCACCCGCCGCCGCATTGCGAGGGTTCTTTAACTTCTCTACGGCTTTCCTATTATACTTATCAAAGGCGGTCTTTGTCATAATGCACTCGCCCGCAATTTTTAAATGCTTTTTGTAAGGAATAGACAGTGGTATATTTTTAATTGTTTTAACTTGTGCGGTTACATTCTCTCCAAGAGTACCATTGCCACGCGTACCTGCAGAAACTAAATAACCATTGTTATATTCAACAACAATAGTTAAACCATCAAATTTATATTCTAGTGTAAATTCTGCATCAAAATATTTATCTTTAATATTATTTACCCATTTGGACAGCTTATCTATACTTGTGCATTTTTCCAAACTATATAGTGGTGTTGTGTGTATATATTTTTCAAATCCTTTTAGTGTTTCTCCCCCCACTCGCGAAGTTGGACTGTCAGGCAAGACTACTTTTGTTATATTCTCCAATTCAATCAACTCATCATATAACAAATCATATTGATAATCAGATATAGTCGGGTTGTCCAAAACATAGTAATTGTAGTTATGTTTTGCTATTTCTGTTATTAGTTCTTCCATTCTTTCTATGTTATTCATTGTTATCTCCTGTTATCAAAGTCAAAGGAGCATAATCAAGACACAAAGTTTTTACTCCAAATCCTTCAAAATCAATATTTATACAATGAGTAGACAGCAATTCATCATTGTTGACAATAGTACCTTCTCCAAATCGGATATGCTTTACTTTCACTCCGATAGTTGCTTTTTCCTCATCTAATTTTTGCGTGTTTGCGGAGTTTGCGGTTGAACTTTTTATTTTATTGCCAAACAAATCCGTGGTGGATTGGAATTGTGTTGGCTTTTGGTACAACCCTGACTCGTCAACAAATCTACTACGCAAACAATAATTACGTGAGCCATACAAAAATCTTGTTTTGCAACTTGTTACAAACAAGAGTTTTTTTGCACGAGTTATAGCAACATACATTAGACGTCTTTCTTCTTGCATATCAGAGTCATCTTTTCTATTGACAGGAAAAATTCCTTCTTCCGCTCCCACAATGAAGACTACATCAAATTCTAGTCCTTTTGCACCATGAACAGATGCGATGCTTACCGTTGAAGCATCATCTTCTAAC
>JAQVLJ010000079.1 GCA_028704215.1 Clostridia bacterium | reverse complement strand
TCCGTTTTTTTATTACTTTTCTTTGCAAAGAAAAAATTTGATTTAGATATTTTTGCCAATAAAAAAAATATTAAAATCCTTAATTGGATATTATGTTTTGTATGTCTTGCCTTTGCTGTAACAATAAGTGTTATTGACTGGAACGGCTTTAAACCGATAAAGGAATTTGCGTATAATGGTTGGTTAAAATTTATTTTCCAATATATTTATTATTTCTTTGAAACAGCACTTGTATTTCTGATTATAATTTTCGGTCAGGAAGCGGGCGAAAAATGGTTTAAACAAGACAAAATTCCTTATGGTGGGATTTTAACAGCTTTGACATGGGGTTTGATTCATTGCCTTACAAAGGGTGATATTATCACAGGTCTTTTATCTTTCGTCGCCGCCTTATTATTCGGGACGGTGTACGTTTTATCTAAGAAAAATATTTACATAGCGTTTCCGTTTATTCTTGTAATGTTTGTTTTTTAGAATGAGTTCGGTAAATGGGATATGTCCAATAAACATATTAATAATTGCAATGCCCAGCAAATTGTGTTAAAATATTTGAGTAAAAACTCAATATGTGGATATAGCGTAATTGGATAACGCAATCGCCTCCTAAGCGATAGATTCCCAGTTCGACCCTGGGTATTCACACCAAAACTTATACACAAAACCATTTTACTTATGGGTTTTTCTGCCGTTTCATACAAATAAAAAAACTTGAAATGTTTATAAAAAACTGACCATAAAATTTGCCAACATCGCTTGCAAATTATTGCATTGCCTAACATTTCTTGCAAAAATCCGCATACCCAAAATTGGTAAATAATTGCTTTGGCAAACAATTCGTGTTAAACTAAACAAGTAAAAATTTGTTCGAGTAACTCGGCAGAATAGAGCGTCGGTTTCCTAAACCACAGATAGAGGTTCGAATCATCCCTCGAACACCAAAATATAATCAAAAACAAAAAGGATTAAAAATGGTAAATAAAAGTAAAGGAAGGAAAAATGAATTTTAAGAAGTTTTCAGTTAAGTATGGATTTGTTATTTCTATTGTAATTATATTTTTTAGTGTCGGAGTTACTGTTAAATATGATTTAATTGGATTGCCAATTATTTTAATAGGAATGTCATATTTAATTTATTGTATTTGGGTGAAAGAACAACTAAATAAAGATCTTAAATCAAAACAGGAACAAGAAGATTTAAAATTAAAAGAAGAAAAAGAAACTAAAAGACTGAAACAATTAGAGGAAATTAAAAAGAAAAAAGATTTTTTTCACAAACAATTATTAGACAATGGGTATATCGAAACAGATACAATGTTTTTCAAAGTCAAAGAAGGCTATGAGTTTAAAGATGAATGCTCTGCAAAAACAACAAAAGTTCGTGGAGTTTATTATAATGATATTTACGATTATGAAATTGAAGAGGATGATGAAGTTGAAATTATACATAATCCTAGTGAAAAATATTTTGAAAAAACAGATATAAATTGTAATGGGCTTATAATCGGTTCTTTAATGAAAGAAATGGCAGAAGAATTTGTTCAAAAATACGGTCAATATTATAAGTTTACAGGAAAAATAATTGAATTAACAACACATAAGGAAGAAGATGAAGATGATAAATATATTGATAAAGTTATAATTCAGTTTAATGTGCCAATTTTAAGAAAAATAAAAAAATGAGATATAATGGAAAATTTACATTTAGTTCTGATAAGCAAAATGAGTATTGAGGAGTTTGCTATGAATATGCTAAAAATAATAGACTATTATGGGCGAGTACATAGACCGTGCGACAGGAACTAGTGACCGCAGATCGGAGGTTCGAATCATCCCTCGAACACCAAAAAAGCCACCCCTTAGGTGACTTTCACTTTTTATTTTTTTGCTATTTCTATATATTTTTAAGATCATTCACGCTTATTACTTTTGCACCTTGTTTTTCATAGTATTCCAGCATTTCGGGGATTAAAGCCATTTTCCAGCTAGCAATGCAATCCGACACCACAGTCACTGAGTAACCTTCCTTGCGTAAATTAAAGCATGTCGATTTTACACAAATGGATGCATCTGCCCCAGTTAATATGAATTCAGTAATTTCATTTTTCATAACAAAGTCAACAAAATCATCACATGTTAGGCAATTCATTTTGTTTTTTGTGAAAATGTTTTCCGATGCAATTTTCAAATCCAAAGAAAGTTCTGCTCCGGTAGTTCCAGGTAAAAGCAGTCTTGAACCAGGCGACAAGTTTTCGTGCTTAGTGTAAACGATATAAACGCCATTGCTGACTGCCCAGTCTATAGCTTTGTTGATGTTCTGGATAGTTTCCTGCCATTTTTTTGCTATGTCAGTTTGTATGTCAATCACTATTAGTGCTTTTTTCTTATTATTTTTTTCCATATTTTTATTATACCACAAATAAAATTTACCTGTTAGAAAATTATTTAGTATTTTGCTTTTTTTCAATGAAGTTATTTGTTTGTAAGGGTTTCAGTATGTTCTAAAAAAAGCAAAATCGGTGAAAAAATCGGTAAAAAATTTAAAAAAAGTTATGAAAATTAGTGAAAAAAATGCTCAAAATGGGTGGAAATTAGGCAAAAAACAGACAAAAATGCCCCAAAATGCACGAAAATGACGTTATTATGATATATGCGTGGGACTCCTAAGGCGAATACTCC
Source organism: Clostridia bacterium (assembly GCA_028704215.1). GTDB lineage: Bacteria > Bacillota > Clostridia > Christensenellales > UBA1242 > STF1-107. Next base: position 654 of record JAQVLJ010000079.1, on the reverse strand, counting down.
CAATTCAAATCTGGGTATTCACACCAAAAAAAACCTCAGAAGAGGTTTTTTTACTAGATATTGATTTTATAATTAATACTTTTTTATTTTATTATACTGGGAAGAATTCGGTGATTAGAGTCAAGTTACCCAGACCTTCAACTGATTGATTGATTTCTAGGTATCTGCCAGTTGAGAATGATGAATACAACAACTCGCCTGCTGCTATTGCTCCACAAGCTGTTGTAAGGTCTACGCTATTGGCATTCATATAGTAATCAACTGCAGGCTTATAGTAAGCATCATTATTGCTATACAATATGTAAATCTGGGTTGCCTTATTATTTACAGCGGTCAAGAATGTCATTGTGTCAGCCATTTGATCCACTACGCACATAAACTGTCCGCCTGAGCTACGAATATCTTGGTTAAACTCTGCAACAACTCTGCTTACATCTATGTCTTCATAAGTATAACTTGCGCGATAAGTTGGGGTACCTGTGTATTGATCCAAAATTACTACAGCAAAATTAAACGTTTCATATGTTTCGCCTAGTGAATCTTGTTTTTCAACAAGGATTGTTTTTGTGTTTTGACTATAAGTGTTTACTGCGCCTTCAATTCCAGACTTTGCAGTAGGGACAAATGTTTGCATATTATATGCTACGAACCACG
>JAQVLJ010000022.1 GCA_028704215.1 Clostridia bacterium | reverse complement strand
AGACAAAGTAATTTGTATGGGGAGAAGGAGAAACCGAACAAAAATGAAAAAATTTGTAAAAACAAATTTTGATAAATAAGTGAGAGTTTCGACGCAATCAGTGGGTCCGGGGTTCGAGTCCCCGACAGTCCACCACAAGTTAAATAGGCGAGTGATGCCTATTTTTTTTGATTAAGTAACTGATTAAGAGAATAAAGGGGACCCCAGACAAAGTAATTTGTATGGGGAGAAGGAGAAACCTAACAAAATGAAAAAAAATTTGTATAGATAATTACTGATAAAAGTATTAATATTTGCCATCATTATAATAAGAAAAAGACTGACTTATATTGATTTTTGGTAGTGTTCGTGATAATATAATATATAGAGGTTTTGCATGGTAAAATTTACGTGGCATAATGGGGATGTTCCAGACAATTTGAAAGTAACACAAGTTTATGGTGCTTTATTCACAAAAAATGGGCAAATACTTTTGATGGCGAGAGAAAGAGATAATCAGTTAATTTTTTCTTTATCTGGAGGCACGACAGAGTTGTATGATAAAGATATGGAAGCTACTTTGAGAAGAGAATTGTATGAGGAAATAAACACAACAATCGAAAAACCAATTCTTCTTGGTTATCAAGATGTAGACGAAGACAACGGGAAGCCAGTATATGCTCAAGTTCGTATGGTTGCCATGATTGAAGAGATTGGGGAGAGTAGACCTGATTTAGATGGTGGTGAGACATATAAAAGACTATTGACTAATCCTAAACGTGCTATTGAATTATTGAATTGGGGCGAATCGGGTAGATTGATGATTGAAGAAGCCGTGCGAATTGCAAAACAAAAACTTAAAGTAAAATTTACATATAAAAAAGACAAGTGGGTATAGGATAAAGCACAACTTGATTTGAGTCAGTTGTACATGTATAAAAAAATAAAATAGGCGAGAGACGCCTATTTTTTTTGCTGAGGGTTGATTATTTTTCGTTGAGATATTGATCAAATTCGTCGGCGATTGCAATTGAACCATTCCTAAATTCGTTAAGCAATCCTTTGATCGCTTGATTGTTTGTTTCATACATTTTTGCTTGCATAATCGCATCGTATCTGTCGATTTTTTTTACAAATCGTGCTTCTTTTGTTTCGCATCGCTCAAACTCTAACCATAATTCTTCTATTTCAGGCATATTGTATGTAGCGCTTAGTCTTTTGATACACTTATATTCATCATCATATTTTTGTTGCTTTGGGATATTGTCAAAAGGTGTAATATCTCCGACATCGATTTCGCCTAGTTCGTGATAAGCAATCATTTTTATGACTTTTAATTGATCCAAGTCTAGTTTATTTTTTTTAATTATTTCCAAACTTAACATTATCATAGAAAATGTGTGTTCAGCATCACTTTCTAATCTTCCTTGAACATCTCTTATTTTCCAACCGTTGCGAATGACATTTTTTAATTTGAATATTTCAGCATATAATTTTTCGTTCATTTTATTCTCCGATGTATACTATTAACAAATTTGAATTGATATGTATATTTTAACATACGATGATTGTTATTCAAAACAAATAATATAAATACACAAATCAATACTAAAAGTCATTTTTTATATTTGTTATTGTTTGTATAATTTACATGTTCAAAAAGTATTTTAAAAATGTTTGGAAAGCTAAAAAATTATAAAAACCAAATTTTCAGTATGATATTGGAAATTAAAAGGAACTTTGCTTCGAAAATTGAGTGATTTTTGTTGGGACTGTGTGATAATTGATTGACTTTAAAATTGCGATATATATACTTATTCTAGTTTGAAGGTTTTTGTCGATTTTTGTATTGAAATCTTTGGAGACAGTATTGGTATATGAAGAATTATTTGTATCAGTTTTTTGTAAAAAAATTGAAGAATTGGACCAAGTTTGAACTTATTTTGTGGGCATCGTGCATTGTCGCTGTATGCACAATTTCAATAATATTCAAATCGGGGGTGTTGATAGCTACTTGTTCTCTCATCGGGGCAGCAAGCACTTTTTTGCAAGCAAAAGGAAAAGCAGTAGCTCAAATTTTTGCCATAATAACTGTGGTCTTGTATAGTTTGGTTTCTTATGCACAAGGGTTGTATGGTGAAGTGCTGACTTACGTTGTCTTAATGCTGCCACTTGCTATCGCTAGTTTGATTTCGTGGGTAAAAAATACCGATGAAGAAAAAACCGTGAAAGTAAGAGAATTAAACAAAAAGCAGTTGATGATGTTACCTTTGTATTTTGTGGCAGAATTTGTTGTTGTATATTTTATCTTGAAAGCAATTAATACATCGTTTTTGTTTGCGTCCACATTGTCTGTTGCAACAAGCGTAATCTCTGTTGTTTTGATGATTATCAGAAGTAAGTACGGATTTGTTTCGTTCTTCATAGATGAAATGACTTCGATAATACTGTGGTCATTTCCGATTATTGTACTTGGTAATTTGACACTATTGCCGTTGCTAATCAATCCTATTGTTAATAGCATAAATCACTTATATGGCTGGAAAGTGTGGAGCGCCAAAATCAAAAGACAAAGAGAAAAAAAATTGATGCTCGAAAAAGAACTACAAGCATCAAATGAAGTTGAACAAAAATCTTAGTAAAAAAAAATAAAACTTGCAACAAAAAACAAGCGCACAAATATAAAGTCGCCTGTTTTTCTTAAATTAATTACAAATATAAAGTCGCTTGTTGTTTTTTAATAACCAAAATTAAAGACTGTTGTTTTTATGTGCTTCTTCCGCTTCGTATTCTCTAATTGCACGCACCATTGTGTCTTCTTCATCACAAGTGCCATAATACCGGCCGTCCATTTGTGCTTTGAGTTCTTTTGCATAAACTTCGCTTGGTTCAAGTTTATAACTTGGGGCTTTGATGGGGCAGTTTCTTAATTCGTCCAATTCTTCTTCGGTAAGATTTTCAACTCTTTTGGTCATAATTGTATACTCCTTTAATATTCTTTTATTGTATCATTGAGTTAAAAATATGTCAATAGTGATTTTTTTAAAAAAAGTAAAATATATTTTTTTGGTAAAACTATTTACTTTATTGAATAAGATATGTTATAATCTTTTTAACAAACGAAAGTTTATATTGTTTTGAAAGTTAAATGATCATTGTTTTGAGTTGTAAAAAACTCTTCAATTGATTTGTTGATAAAGTGAGAGTATGATATTTTTAGATGCCATTAAATTAACTTTTCGTCGCTTTGGTCAATTTTTCAAAGTATTATTTTTTTGTTTGCTGGCATTTGTTGTGCTATTTGGTTTGTATATTGCCTTTGATTTTGGGCAATTCAACGTATTAGTTCACAGTGAATTTTTTGAAAATGTGGTTATTTTGATACGAAATTTATTTATAAATCTCGATATGGGCAGGGTATTATTTTCTTTTGAAAATCTGATTTTGAACATAAAGACCATGTTCGCATTCAATGCTCTTACTGCTATCACAACTATTCTCTATGCGTGTTTTATTTTCGGGTTGCTAATATATGCGCTGTGGTATTCGTTGAACTTTTATCTATACAAAAAAACTGGTCAAAGAACTTTAAGTCAAGACAAAACGTCTACAATATCTCGTATGCTTTTCATGTCATTTTTGTTTTTGATTATCAACATAGTTTATTCTGCATTAAATATAACCATATTGTATTTTGTAACAAAGTGGCTTGTAAGTCTGACTTTATCTAATTGGTTAATTTGTTTCATTTTTTGGATAATGGTGATGATTGGATACGGAGAAAAAAATATGTTTTTGTTACCAATTTTTACACTAAGTATCTTTGAAAACAAATCTGCTTTCAAAGCACTAAAATCCAACTTTGACATGATTAAAAACAAGTTGGTTATAAACTATTTGAACGGACTACTTTTGACTGCGTGTTTCATTTTGTTCTGCATGTTCGTAGCAAAGCTGTTTGGAATAATTGGTTTTGTTATAGCAATTTTGATAGTTGTATTTACAAAACAATCTTACGGCATTGTGAGTTATTACAAAAATAAAGGCATACGTTATTGCATCTACAAAAAAGAAAAAATATTACTTAATGAAATGCTAAATAAACAACAATAAATTGCAAAAAAATGAATTTGCAAATATTTAATATTATTGCAAATTTGCAAAATAAATACGAAAAAAATAGAAAAATAATATAAAAAAATTAAAATAAATTAAAATTAATTAATAATAATTAAATTAATAAAACAAAGTTACATAAAATTTTTAAAAAAATAAAGGAGAAAAAAATGAACGAAAATTTATTAACATCTGAGGAATTTGATCCAAATTTGAAAAACCAAAATAGGATGCCTCAAAACCAAGAAATGCAAAAAAATGTAAAACAGAGGTTTCAAAATCATAACAAACAGAACAGAAATCTAAATAGCGAAAAAAATGTCATGAACCAAAATGTGACAAAAAATTTGCATCAACAAAATGAAAATAAAAATGAAACCGATAAGGAAGAATTGAACACTCGCAAACCAAACTTGAAGATAATGTTTTTGGGTGGCATAGGCGAGATAGGAAAGAATATGACCGTATTTGAATACGGTAACGATATTATGATAGTAGATGCTGGTCTTATGTTCCCAAACGACGATATGTTGGGTATAGATCTTGTTGTGCCAGATATCACATATTTGTTGGAAAACAAAAATAGAATTCGTGGTATAGTTTTGACGCATGGACACGAAGACCATATTGGTGGATTGCCTTATGTTTTGAACGACTTAAACATTCCGCTTTATGGCACAAAAATGACGCTTGCTTTGGTGTCAAAAAAACTCGATGAACACAAAAAAATTAGTTACAAAGCAAATGCAATAAAACCAGGACAAAGCATAAAACTGGGTGTTTTTGAAATAGAATTTATACACGTAAATCACTCTATTGCAGGCGCTGTAGCTCTCGGTATAAAAACTCCGATTGGCAACATTGTGCATACAGGAGATTTTAAAATAGACTTTACACCAACACATGGTTCTTGTTTGGATATGGCTAAGTTCTCAGAGTATGGAGAAAAAGGTACATTGCTACTAATGGCAGATTCGACAAACGCTGAACGTGCTGGTATGTCGATGAGTGAATCTTTGGTAAAAAAGACTATTGAAAGTTTGTTTATAGAAAATGCAACAAGGCGTATAACTGTTGCTACATTTGCATCAAATGTTTACCGTTTGCAAGTCGTAATGGATTTGGCACAGAAGTATGGACGAAAGGTAGTATTTACAGGTCGTAGTATGATAAATATTTCTGATGCTGCTACAAAAATAGGTGAAATGAACTTTGACAAAAACAACCTTATTGAAATTGAACAAATAAAAAATTATGCAGACAAAGAACTGTGCGTTATTTCTACTGGAAGTCAAGGCGAGCCTATGAGTGCTTTGGTGCGAATGGGAGATGGCGAATTTAAAGGTTTGGAAATGGGAGAAAATGACACTATTATTTTCTCATCAAGTCCTATTCCTGGTAACGAAAAAATGGTTAATAATGTAATAAACAAGCTTATCGCTTTGGGCGCTAATGTTATTTATAATCAACTTGAACAAGTTCATGCTTCTGGGCATGCTTGTCAAGACGAGTTGAGAATAATATTTTCACTTGTAAAACCAAAATTCTTTATGCCAGTGCATGGAGAATTGAAACATCTAAAATCCAACAAGTCCATTGCTATGTCGATGGGAATTGAAGAAAGAAATATTTTGTTACCAATGCTTGGAATGGAAGTTCAGTTAAACAAAAACTCGCTTAAAGCAACGGGTACTGTTCCGTACGGCAGCCGATTGATAGATGGTGCTGGAGTTGGCGAAATGCAAAGCAATGTATTGAAAGAAAGAAAACAACTTTCAGAAGATGGTCTTTGTATAGTAATTTTGAACATTAATTCAAAACAAGCGAAAGCAACTCGCGCAGAAATAATTTCTCGTGGATTCACTTATATTGGTGAAGCAGAAAGTTGGTTGAATGAAGCGAAAGACAATGTACTTAATAGCCTTGCTGATATTGATTTGTCTGTTCGTGATTACGTCACTGTAAAACAAACCGTTAGAAAGTCGCTTTCAAACTTTTTGTCAAAGAAATTGAAGCGTAGACCTTTGATTATTCCTATTTTAATAGAGAGCTAAAATGCTGAAAGATATCAAAAAAATCGGAAAAGACTTGCATTTGCCAATCACGTTGGATGAAACGTTGGAATTTTTGATAGATATAATCAAAAAAAATAATGCTAAAAACATTTTGGAAATAGGATGTGCTGTCGGTTATTCTGCAATTGCCATGGCTCAATGCGGTGTAAAACACATTGATACTGTGGAAATTGATACCGAACGTGCAAAAACTGCAAAAGAAAATATAAGAATAGAAAATTATGATAATATCATTAACGTTATCAATGCAGATGCAAAAAACTTTCTTGACGAGTGTACGAACAAATATGATTTTGTATATTTGGATGGGCCAAAAGGGCAATACGTCAATTATTTAGAAAAGTTAATTGAATGTACTAAAATCGGCGGCATAATTTTTGCCGACAATGTATTGTTTAAAGGTATGGTGCGTGGAAGCACGCCCGTAGCACATGGCATAAAAGCTATGATAAAAAATTTGCGTTTATACCTTTCTAAAATAGAAAATCATCCAAAGCTAAAAACTGAGATATTTGAAATAGGCGATGGAGTAAGCATTAGTAAAAAAATAAAGGAGTAAAATTATGGAACTTTTGGCACCTGCTGGAGATATGGCAAAATTGAAAATGGCAATACATTATGGTGCAGATGCTGTTTATTTGGCTGGAAAAAAATATGGACTAAGAACTTTTGCGGGAAACTTTGATGAGAATCAGTTGAAGGATACTATCGAATACGCTCATTCAAAAAGTGTGAAAGTTTACATTACTGTGAATATTGTACCTCATGATAGCGACTTTGTTGGATTAGATGAGTATTTTAAATACCTTGAAAAATTGGGTGCAGATGCTGTAATCGTTGCGGATTTGGGCATTTTGAGAGTGGCAAAAAGGTCGTGTAATTTGGATGTGCATATTTCCACACAAGCAAATATAATTAATTCTGAAACTGCACAAATGTATGCAGAATTAGGCGCAAAGCGTATTATTTTAGCTCGTGAAATGTCACTTGAAGAAATAAAACAAATGCGTAAAAACCTTGATAAAAATGTCGAAATTGAAGCGTTTGTTCATGGTGCTATGTGTATAAGTCATTCAGGCAGATGTTTGCTATCAAATTTTTTTACTGGACGAGATGCTAACCGTGGCGCGTGTGTTCAGGCTTGTAGGTGGGGGTATACTATACGTGAAGTAAGCAAAAATACCGAATTTCCTATCGAGCAGGATGAACACGGAACGTATATTTTAAATTCAAAAGACATGTGTATGATACAATATTTAGACCAATTGCGTGATGCTGGCATTTCTAGTATAAAAATCGAAGGAAGAATGAAATCCGAGTATTATGTAGCCAACGTTACAAACGCTTATAGACTAGCGTTGAATTATCTAAAATCACATAATAATTATGATTTGCCAAAAGAAATTGCAGATGAAGTCTTTAAGTCAAGTCATAGAGAATACTGTACGGGCTTTTATTTCGGCAATGCAGAACAAAAGATAGATAGTTCCAATCCTGTTTCTGATTATGAGTTTGTTGCAGTAGTTTTGGAAGACAGCGTGAACGGAAGAGCAAAGTTGGAGATGAGAAATCGCTTCAAGGAAAATGATGTATTAGAATTGTTGTCAAGTACACAAAATAATGGTATACTGACAATAAAAAATATAGAAAATGAATGCGGTGAACGTATTGATGATGTAAAAAACGTTCAACAAATAGTGTTTGTAGACAGCCCAATAGCAATAAAAAAATATGATATTTTGAGAAGGAAAGTAGATGCAAAGAGCAATAGTTCTGTATAATCCTAATTCAAGAAAAGGCAAAATAAAAAAGATTATTCCATATATTTGTAAAAGGCTTTTGACAAAATTTAAAGTATGTGATGTACAAATGAGCAAAAGCGGCAAAAATATGGAAAATTTGGCGTATCAAAATGCCTTTAAGTATGATGTAATTGTGGTGGTCGGCGGTGATGGTACTATCCATAACGTGGTAAATGGTATCAAGCGTAGTACTTGCAAAACCATTAAACTGGGTATTTTGCCTTATGGAACTTGTAACGACGTATGTCATACTTTGCATATACCAAAAAAATTGGACAAAGCGATAGATGTAATACTGCGTGGAAGTTCACTTGATTATGATATTATGAAAAGTGACAACGAATATATTGTATACACTTTATCTGGCGGTATGTTCGTCAAGTCAAGCTTTGAAACAAAAAGTAAATTGAAAAAAATATTTGGTCGTGTGGCTTACTTTTTTAATGGAATATTTGAACTATTCCGTCTACGTGCTTTGCCACTCACTTTTGATATTGATGGAACTAAGTATAATGGCAAATATTTGCTTGCCCTGTTGTTAAACACTCATTCGACAGCTGGCTTTTATATCAACGGAAAAAGTAGTGTTAGTGACGGCAAAATGGAATTATTGTTGATTGAAAGAAAAAAAAGTTATTTGAAAGGTTTGTTTACAATATTTGTAACATTTTTGTTTGGAATAAGCGCTATAAAAAAATACAAAAATGTGCACATTTTGTCTTGTAAAGCGGTAACTATTGAAAATCACTCGCAGGAAGCGTTCAGTGCGGACGGTGAAAAGTGTGAATTTTTGAAAAAAACTGTTGCTATTGATGGTTATGTACCAATTTTTCACGGTATGAATATTTAATTCATACCTTTTTTATTACGGGAGGTTTTTATGGTTAAAAAGGCGGTAATATTATGTGGTGGGTTAGGTACTAGATTTTTACCTTATACAAAAAGCATTCCAAAGGAAATGATTCCTATTTTGGATAAACCAATTTTGCAGATACTTTTGGAAGAACTAAAAGATGCTGGTATAGAAAAAGTACTAATAATTTTGGGTCGCAACAAAGAGTGTATACAAAACCATTTTGACAGAAATATCGAACTAGAAGCAGCATTAAAAAACAAAGCCGATTTGTATGAAAAAGCAAGAGGTACAGAAAATATAGTAGATATTTTTTACAAACGATGCTCTGAGCCAAAAGGCACGGCCTATGCCTTGAATTGTGCAAAGGACTTTGTTCGTAATGACACATTTTTGATGCTGTTTGGAGATGAACTGATGAAGTCGGAAATATCAGTAATAAAGCAACTTTTGAGAGCATATAAAAAATGTAAAAATAACCTTATTTCTGTTCAAAAAGTGGATAAAAAAGAAGTACATAAATATGGTATAATTCAGCCATTAGATTTGGGCGGCGGTTTGTATAAAGTAATAGACTTTGTAGAAAAACCAAAAGAAAGTGAAGCGCCTAGCAATATTTCATATTTAGGGGCGGCTGTTTTGAGAAAGGAAATCTTTGAAGAAATACAAAAAATCGAACCAGATAAAAACGGATGCTACAACTTGCCAGATGCTTTTAAAGAATTGATAAAACAAGACAATATGTATGCATGCGAGATAACTGGTGAAAGATTTGACACTGGAAACAAGTTTGGTTTTGTAAAGGCAAATATTGCATATGGATTGGCTGATGCCGATATAAATACACAACTAAAAGAATACATAATTAGTTTGCTAAAAGACTTTTAATAGTATTGACTTTTTTGCTTTATTTGGTATAATTATTATGTTTGCTTGGTCAGATGGTCGCAGTGTTGGTGTAGTACCAACAGTGAGGAAAGTCCGAGCTTCGCAAGAGCAGGGTGCTGGCTAACTACCAGTGTAGGTAACTATAAGGAAAGTGCAACAGAAAATTACCGCTACGTTAGTAGTAAGGGTGAAAAGGCGAGGTAAGTGCTCACCGCACATTTGGAGACTTATGTGGCATATGTAAACCCCACTCGAAGTAAGGTTAAGTAAAGACTATGGATTGCTCTGTCCGTCTTTCAACAATACCGCTAAAATTGTCTAGGTAACTAGCGATTTAGATAGATGACCGTCTAATACAGAACTCGGCTTATAGACCAAACAGATACATCAATTAACGCACTTTAAAGGTGCGTTTTTTGTTACGACAAAATAAGTAAAAATAGTTAGTGATTTTAGTTTTATTTTTTTGAAAATTTTATTATCCTATATTGTAGGAGAAGAAATGTCTTTGATAAAAAAACCTTTTGCACATAGGGGATTGCACAATGATAGTTTTCCAGAAAACTCGTTGCCTGCTTTTGAAAATGCTGTGCAAAATAGATACGGAATTGAGTTGGATGTACACTTGATGAAAGATGGCAGGCTAGTTGTTTTTCATGATGATGAATTGGAAAGAATGACTGAAAAAGAAGGTTTTGTAAAAGAACTTACACGAGATATGTTGTCTGAGTATAAATTAAAAGACACTACATATTGTATACCCACTCTAAAAGCAGTTTTGGATTTGGTTAAGGGACGCGTTCCTTTATTGATAGAATTGAAAGTCGAAAGGAACGTAAAAAAAATAGCAAAAGCATTTGTAAATGAATGTGAGAAATATAACGGAGAAGTGTTTGTACAATCATTTCATCCTTTTGTTTTGCGTAAATTGTACAAACTAGCACCAAGATATAAAAGAGGCCAATTAAGTAGTTTTTTTGAGCAAAATGAGATTTCTTATTTTAAGCGTTTTATCATAAAAAGATTGTGGCTGCTAAAATATTGTCACGTAAATTTTGTAAGTTATAATCATAAAAATTTACCAAATAAATTTTGCAAAAAATGCAAGTTACCTATATTTGCATATACAGTGAGAACAGAAGAGGAACAAAAAAGATTAAGTGATTGTAGCGATAATTTTATTTTTGAAAACTATTTGCCTTAATCAGAGTAAATATCTGATTTTTTGATATGCTTTTGCAATTCGTAAATTGCCTTTTTTTCTATTCTTGATATGTAACTTCGACTTATGTTAAGTTTTGATGCCACCTCTCGTTGAGTATATGCTGGTGTGTTGTTTACGCCGTAACGATATTTTATTACTAAATATTCTCTCGGAGTAAGATATCTTTTCATAATTTGTTCGATTTGTTCCGTTAAAATAGCGCCTTCTACTTTGTTTTCGATGCCTTCATCATCAGATTGAGGAATGATGTCCATCAATCGTATTTCATTCCCATCCTTGTCTTGACCAGAACTTTCTTCAAAACTTATGGTGTTTTGATACTTTTTGCTGGAGCGCAACAACATTAATATTTCGTTTTCTATGCAACGAGCGGCGTATGTGCTAAATAGCGTACCTTTTTCTGTATCAAAAGAGTTTATGGCTTTGATTAGTCCTATTGAACCAACGGATATTAAGTCATCTGCTTCTGCAGATTGAGAATATTTTTTGACAATGTGTGCTACTAGTCGCAAGTTGTGATTGATTAATACATTTTTTGCTGAAAGATCTCCGTTTTTCATCTTTTCAAAGTATAGTTTTTCATCTTCTTTCGAAAGAGGGTGTTCAAAACTGCTGTTGTTTTTTACATAAGCGGAAAATAATGTCACTTTTGTTAAGAATGAACCTATGCTTTCAAAAATCATAAAACCACCTTTGATTTATATATGCTTCTTTTGTAAGTTATGTCGCCATTTGTCGAAAAATGACATTAGACAAGCAGTTTTGTTTGAAAGTTTTGTGATATAATTGACATTTGTATTGTTTTAAAGTATTTTAGTTTTAACTAGGAAACGTAATGAAAAATATTCGAAATTTTTGTATAGTAGCACATATTGACCACGGCAAGAGCACTCTTGCCGATCGTTTGCTTGAATTGACCAATACTGTTGAAAAGCGTGATATGTCTGCACAACTACTTGATAGTATGGACCTTGAAAGAGAACGCGGCATAACTATAAAACTAGCCCCAACAACAATGAAATACAATTACAATGGAGAGGACTACGTTTTAAATCTGATAGATACCCCCGGACACGTAGACTTTACTTACGAAGTGTCTAGGTCTTTGGCTGCGTGCGAAGGTGCTATACTTGTAGTTGACGCAACACAAGGTGTACAGGCACAGACTTTGGCAAATGTTTATTTGGCTCTTGATGCAAAATTGGAAATAATACCTGTAATAAATAAAGTAGACTTACAATCTGCCGAGCCAGACGTCGTTGCAAAAGAAATTGAAGACATAATAGGCTTGCCAGCAAGCGACGCACCTCGTATTTCGGCAAAAAGTGGACTTAATGTTGAACAAGTTTTGAAAGAAGTAATAGAAAAAGTACCCGCTCCAAAAGGGGAAATTGATGCACCTTTGAAAGCATTGATTTTTGATAGTGATTACGATAGTTACAAGGGTGCAGTTAGTTTTGTACGTGTATTCGATGGTAGCGTAAAGATTGGCGATGAAATTTTGTTTATGCAAACTGATAAAACGTTTATTGTAACAGAAGTAGGTATTTTTAATCCAAAAAGTCAGCCTATTGATGTGCTTACTGCTGGAAATGTAGGATATATTTGTGCTTCTGTAAAAAATATGGTTGATACAAGAGTGGGCGACACAATCACTTTGGCAAGCAACCATACATTATCACCTTGTGCTGGATATAAAGAAGTAAAACCAGTTGTGTTTAGTGGAATATTTCCAATAGACGGCGACAAATATCAGGAACTAAAAGATGCCTTAGAAAAATTGAAATTAAACGATGCGGCTTTGCATTTTGTAAAGGAATCAAGTTCCGCTTTGGGGCATGGTTTCAGATGTGGATTTTTGGGGCTTTTACATATGGAAATCATACAAGAAAGACTAGAAAGAGAATTTGATTTGGATTTGATTACGACAGCGCCAAGCGTTGAGTACAAGATAACAGAAGTGGGCGGCGAAGAATACTATATTTCAAATCCGAGTTTGATGCCCAATCCGACATTTATACAAAAAATCGAAGAGCCGATGGTAAGTGCAGATATTATTACTCCACCAGAGTTTTTGGGTGGAATAATGGATTTGTGTATAGAAAAGCGTGGCACATATATAGATATGCAATACCTTGATGCAAACCGTACTCGTTTGACATACATTATGCCTTTGAATGAAATTGTTTATGATTTTTTTGACAAAATAAAATCCAAATCAAAAGGTTATGCAAGCCTAGATTATGATTTTTTTGAATATCAAGAGAGTGAACTTGTAAAGGTGGATATTTTGCTTAATGGCGAAATATGTGATGCTCTTTCGTTAATAACGCACAAAGAAAAAGCATATGCAAGGGGTAGAGTGTTGTGCGAAAAATTGAAAGATGTTATTTCACGTCAGCAATTTGAAGTACCTATTCAAGCATGTATTGGTGGTAAAATTATCGCTCGTGAAACCG
>JAQVLJ010000078.1 GCA_028704215.1 Clostridia bacterium | reverse complement strand
AAGGCTTTCAGGCATTTCATACTCGCAAAGTTTCATAAAATCTAGCAAACAGGCATTTTCGTAATTTTTTTAAAAATTCGTAGGAAATTCGTAGGAGAATTTGCCATTTTTCCAAAAAAACGCGTTTTTGAGCAAAATTTGGCAAAATTTCACAAAAATTAAAATCGCTACAAAGCCCTAAATATAAGGCTTTCAAGCACGTCGCAAAACACAAATTCGTAGGAGAATTCGTAGGAGAATCGAAAATTCACAAAATCGACCAAAAATACACCCAAAAAATCGTCAGTCCCCTAGCCCAAAATCGTCAGTATCCTAGACAGGAATCTGACGATTTTTATTATTGTAAGTAAAAAACAATGAGATAATTGAAGTGCAAGTTAGATTGGTGAAAGAATATTTTATTCACACAATCATACTGTAGAAAATAATTTAGTTTGTTTATATAAAAGATAACGATAAGAAATTAATTCTCCACTACTTCTTTTAATACACCAATCATTGCCTTAAATAAATTAACTTGTTCTTCTAATTCGCTGTGTCCTTTTAACCCATGGAACATATTATTCCGTATTCGCCATATAGCCAATAATGCACCATCGAGATGGTTTTCTCCATTAGAGTCTATAAAATTAATTACGATTTGCATATAGTTATTTCTTTCTGTGTTTGTTATTCTTGCTCTTCTATCACTAGGATATAGTTTTTGGCTTACATATTGGTTGGTTGTAAAAGCAGGATTAATTTGTTTTGCCCTATTTTTTAACTCTATAGCAAATTCTTTAAATGCACTTTTTCCAACTTCAGAAATTCTGCTCACAAGTTTTAAAATTTCATCGTAAGAGCAAGCACACTCACACTTTTGGTCTTCGAAAACATTCCACCAAATAGAAAACTCACCAATGGTGAATATAGTGCTGTTTTTCAGATTTACATATCCAATATAAGTTGTTTCATTTTCCATTATAATAATTTATCCTTTTCAAATTATATCGCATTATTTTAATCGCTATAATTTTATAATCATTATATCATAAAATAAGACTTTCTGGTACATGCCAAAGCAAAATTCGTAAGACAATTTAAAATTTGCAAAATTGTCAGCCCCCCTAGCCACAGGGAACTAACGATTTTAGGAGTAGAAAATTAGTTTCTCAATTTTATGTCATATACTTGTTTTAAAGCCATAAAGGTGTTAAAATATTTCAGTAAAAAGTCAATATGTGGATATAGCGTAATTGGATAACGCAATCGCCTCCTAAGCGATAGATTCCCAGTTCGACCCTGGGTATTCACACCAAAATACCGGAGTAAAAGACACTCCAGCAACACCAGCCAAAACCTCAGAACGAGGTTTTTTTATTAAAATGTTGCTAAATTAAAAAAACCGTGTAAAAAAATTTGTTATTATGTTTTAAATTGTTATATGCTTTGCTTAGGAGGTGTTTTTATGGATAATAACCAAAGCAAAAAAGATAAAATTCAAGTTGGTGAGATTTGTTACTTTGATCGTAGTGAGCCAAAAAAAACTAAAAGTAATTAAATCGGAGCCAATTTATAAAGATTGGACGCCAGAGTTGCAAGCAGCACAAGATAAAATGATAAATGATTTTGCAAAAATAATTACTGACGATTTACTAAAATATGGAAGAACTGGTGGCGATATGAATAAATTAGATCCTAGTGTTGTTTATGACCACTTAGATAAAATTCATAAACAGCAAAAAGAGAAGTCCAAACAACAAAGAGAATTAGAAGAAAAGAAAAAAGACATTAAAACTGCAAAATTAAAAATTACAGATGAGGAGATTTTGGAGTTTTTAGAATGGAAAAAATTCAAAGGCAAAACAATAAAATAATACAATAAAAAATCAAAAAATATTATTGTTAATATGTTAGCAATTTGTTGACAATAAAATATAATAGTGCTAAACTGTTAGCAATATGAAAAAGAAATTTGATATTAGCGAGTTTGTAAACGCACCAACTGAGCTATCCATAACAGAGAATTTGGTGGCTCGTTTCAAACAAAGAAGAAAAGAATGCGGGGTAACGCAAAAGGGCCTATCTACTAGGTCCGGCGTTAGCTATGCTTCTATTAGAAGATTTGAAAACAGCGGGGAAATCTCTCTGTCTTCTTTGGTTAAAATTAGCCATGCTATTAATTGCTTGGAAGATTTTAACGAACTGTATAAAAACAAAATTATAAAAAACTTAAAGGACTTTGAGTCATGAAAAAAATAAAGAAGTTAATTGTAAAATACAATGAGCGTACTATAGGGTATTTAGCGGAACTAGAAAACAATACCATTGCGTTTCAATATGATGATGAATGGATCAAAAATGGATTCTCCATTTCTCCATTTTCTTTGCCATTATCTGATCAAGTTTACATTAATAAAAAAGATACTTTCAATGGACTTTTTGGCGTTTTTCAAGACTCTTTGCCAGATGGCTGGGGAGAATTGTTATTTAGAAGAATGCTCGCAAAAAATGGCATAAACTTTGACCGATTATCGCCATTAACAAAATTAAGCCTTGTTAATCCAAACGGACTTGGTGCATTATCCTATGAGCCATCACAAGTGGAAGAAACCAGCGATAATAATTTTGATTTAGACGAACTTGCAAAAGAAGCAAAGAAGATTTTTGATGATGAAGAAGGTGCTGTTGATTTAGACAAAGTATATCATATGGGTGGTTCTAGTGGTGGAGCAAGACCAAAGGTGCACATTAAAACTGGCAACGAATATTGGATAGTAAAATTTCCGTGTAGTTATGACCCAAAAGATATTGGGAAAAAAGAATACAAATCCAACGAACTCGCAAAACAATGTGGTATTAAAGTAAACGAGTTTAAACTTTTTAACTCTAAAATAAGCACAGGATATTTTGGTGCCAAAAGATTTGATAGATTTAATAACAAAAGAGTGCACATGGTTTCACTATCATCATTACTTGAAACAACGCACCGCATACCTAATTTAGACTACTTACATTTGTTCCAAGTAATTCAAAATATTTGCATAGATAAAAATGACTTATACGAAGCATTTAGAAGAATGTGTTTTAATGTGCTTTATGGCAACCGTGATGACCATGGCAAAAACTTTGCGTTTTTATATGACGAAGCAAAAGGTGGCTATGCACTATCACCCGCTTATGACTTAACACAAACAATAAACAAACCAGAGCATGAAATGACAATAAACGGCTTAGGCATGCCAACCGAAAAAGACTTGCTAGAAATTGCAAAAACCATTAAACTATCCTTATCAGAATGTGAACAAATCATCAAAATTATAAAACAAAACTTGGGATTGAAATAAGAATATAACCAAAATGGAGA